>JAKBAP010000039.1 GCA_021808995.1 Planctomycetota bacterium
CTCGATCGTCGCCTGATAGTCGTCCAAGGCCCGGGCTTCGTCGTTCAACTGCTCGCGACAACGAGCCGAAAGGTAATACAAATGGCCGTCCGTCGGCATCGACTTCAATAAAATCAACACGTCATTAAGTGTCTCGGCATAGCGAGACAGGCCAAATTCAACATCCACGAGCGCCCGCCTCGCGTCGTCGCGCGAGGGATTTCGGGTCAAAACATCGTTGTAGATGCCCATCACCTGGATCTGACGCTGCGCTGTCGGCGATCCCTTGAGGATGACCTCCGCGTATCGGAGCTGCGCGTCGACGTCGTCGGGCCGGATCTCTAGATGCTCGCGCAGGAGAGTCTCCGCCCGCGCGTAATCGCCCTCTTTCGCCGCGGTCTCCGCTCGGGAATCCACGACCCGCGCCATCGTTTCGACCCGTCGCAGCCTCGCCCAGAAGCTCACGCCGACGACCACCGCGACGAACACGACGAGAATCGCTAAACGCTTGATGGATTTTGGCGTCATCTTCAGGCGAACCTCGACAAGACAGGCGATTGAACACCATTTCCGCGAACGACCACACGCCGCCTCGCGATCCAAACCTTACAAAACATGGATTCTACATCGCCACCCGCGTCCACGACAACCCGACGGCGACCCGGGTTTCCCGACAACTTTAAATCTAGGTCCATTTCGATTCCAAGGCCCGAATCTCGCGTTTCCCGAATCGTTCCCGAGCTCGCGGTTCTCGTCCGGGAATCCTTGCTTGCCCCGGACTTTCCCGGCTCGATACCCCTTCACATACACCCGCGACCTGGTTCACGTGACCCACCCATTCCCAGTCGACTTCGAAAACCCTCCCAGACCCCTCCATGGGGATCGCGGAAAAGAGGGTCGGGGAACCCCATGGCATGCCGGCCGCTTGGTATTCTATACATGGTGAATTCCAGGGGCCCGCTCGCGTCCTTCCTACTCTCCGTCGCTGGATGCCACGAGATGACGGCCCACCAGAAAACCCACTCACGATCGCGATAACCCCATGGGTTTACCTCGATCGAGCAACCGCGGAACCACCCCCCGCGAAGTCGGCGATTCCGAGTCAAAGCCAACCGCGAAACTCAGCCCGCCCGAAACCAGAATCTCGAGCCCTCACCATCCCGAGGATACGGCCACCCAAGGATTCCGAGAAAAAACCAAAATAACGGATCGCGACACTTGACACGCGACAAGCCAATGATCCATGATGTCTAGCTAGCGTGCAGGCACTCACGCTTTCTTGGTGTCAGGTTCAACGCGGCGTCGGGTTGCACCAGGAGAAATCTGAGGTCTGGGCTGGATAAAAAGTTTGGGCTGTTTAGCTCACAAATTTGACTCGGCCCTGTTAACCTTGCATGTTTTGTCGATTCCTTGAGGTTTATCTCGTCTCGGCAGTCTCCGCGGACTGCCTAAGCGGAATCATCGCCACAATCATCACGGCTGCTCTAGAGCGATCATCGCTAGGTGGGAGTTAAGGTCATGAGCAAGGGATCTCGGGAAGTGGTGTCACAGGGGCGTCGTGGTCGTCAGCGGTTGAGCGCTCATCGAAGGGATGTGAGGAAGGCGCGGGCCCAGTGGACGGATCTGGAGGGGCTGGAATCACGCACGTTGTTGTCGACGATTCCGGCGGCGACGGCGACGGGCGTGCCGATCAATCTGTCACAGAGCCAGGGGAATAGCGGCGTTGCGAACGAGAGCAGCCCGATCGTGGCGGTCGACCCGACGGACACCCAGAAGATCGTGGCGGTCTGGGTGAATAGCGATCCCAACATTCCGTCGCCGAGCCCCAATGTGACGATCGAGGGGGCGTATTCGACGGATGGTGGCCAGACCTGGAACAACCTTGTCAATCCCAATACGAATCAGAACATCGCCTCGCAGACCCAGTTTGATCCCAACACGACGAATCCGACGGTGCCGTATTTGCAGGAGACGAATCCGACGGTTGGCTTCGACCGGAGCGGTAATTTTTACATTTTCGCCTCGTATCACAACGCGGGGAATACGAGTGGCGAGTTGGTTTTGGAGAAGCTGAACTACACGGGCGACACGCCGCGGCTGACTCGGGTCACGAATGTTTATCAATGGGTTCCGGCGGGGGACGCCGCATGGGAGCCGACGATGGCGGTCGACTCGAACGTGGCGAGCTATACCGATCCCGTCACGGGGGCGGTTCAGACCGACGCCCATTCGGGCAACGTCTACGTGGCCTGGGCCTCGCAGTCGGTGGCCCCGGCCGGAAATCCCCAGGGGGCGAATTTCAATCCCGATGTCGCCGAGTTGCAGGTTTCCTCGGATGGCGGGGTGAGCTTTAGCGCGCCGGTCATCGTTAATAATGGTGGTTACCTTGGCAGCCAGCGCAATGCCTCGCCCCAGATCGTGATCAGTCAGGGGCGGCCCGCGGGTGAGAGCGGCATCAGCGGCGATCCCGGAATTCCTGGCGGCCAGGTGACCGTGGCCTGGGACAACTTTGGTTCGCTCGCGACGGCGTCTCCGCCCCAGGATCTGCTCACCTCCAACATCGTGACACCCGGGTCGGACTACGGCTTTACCCAGGGCACCCCGTTCGCGCCGGCCGGAAACATCAATTTCGGCACGACCACCACCTTTTCCCAGGCGGTTTCGATTCCGGCATCCGACCTGGCCAATCTCGACGCCCTTTCGGTGACGGTCGCCATCACCGACCCCAGTCTGACCAATCTGGGTCTGCAACTGATCGCGCCCGGGGGCCAGACGTTTACGTTTTTCGTGCCCCAGACTGTCGGCGGGACCGCCAATACGGCCATCGGAATCTCGGGGGCCAATCTGGGTGTGATCAATGGGTTCACCCCCGGGACCATCTTCACCGACCAGGCCGCCCGGAGCATCGTCGACATTGGACCGACGGGCGCTCGAGGGGCGGCCGCTCCGTTCATCGGTCAGTTTCAGGCTGAGAATTTCGCGTCGCTTGATCAATTCCTGGCGCAAGTCAAGGCCGCGGGCAATGTCGACGGCAATTGGACCTTATCCGCCCGCGACACGCAGACGACCGCCCCGACGAGTCCCGAATTCGTCAATTTCTGGACGATCAATCTGACCTCGGGAATGCTCCCCTCGAATAACGAGTTCTCGATCTCGGGGGCGGCCCAGGCGGGCGCTCCCCTGCCCTTGGTCGTGGTGCAGGGCTCGCTCACGAACAATTACCCCCGTTCCTCGCCCGCCACGCCCAACGGGGTCGGCCCGGGCCTAGTCCTGGCCTCGGACAATACGCTGGGCTCGTTCAGCCCCTATGAGGGGCGAATCTACGCCGCCTTCACCGGCTATTACAACGTCACGGTGGACAAGATCCCCAACCCCTCCACCAACACCGACATCTTCCTGGTCTATTCCGACAACGGCGGCCAGACCTGGAACTACGACACGCAGGTCAACAACGACGCGTCCACGACCGACGGATATTCGCAATCCAACGTCACGATTCCAGGAAACCTCGTGACGGGGCGTCCCCAGTTCATGCCCACGATCGCCGTCGATCAAACGACGGGGACCGTGGTGATGACATGGCGCGACGCGCGGAACGATGTCGCCGGCGCTCGGGTGGCGACGTATATCGGGTCCAGCATCGACGGCGGGGCGACCTTCAGCCCCGAGACGTACGCCAATCCCCAGGCCACGGCCATCGACGCGATCACGGGCCAGACCGTCGTGCAGGGCCCTCAGCCCGACAACCAGTCCGGCGGCAATCCCCAGACCAACACCGAGTTTGGTTATGGCATCCAGATGGGGCTGGCGGTCTCTGGTGGGCAGGTTTACCCGATCTGGTCGAGCAATTTCAATCAGGGAGTGATCGTGGCTGGAGCGGTCCATGGCGTGCCGCTGTCGATCGAATACCGACCGATGGTGATCGCCGCCGGGCCTCGGATCGTGACCAGCGACATGGGACCCATTCCCTTCGCGGAGGCGGCCTCGGGCCAGGTCGCGTTCGGCGTGACCTTCGACCGGCCGATCAATCCGCCCAGCCTCGCGGGCTATACGACGACCCCGTCGTTCGTCCCCGGCGACGTCCAGGTGTTCTATCACGACACGACCAACGGCGACGCGTCGATCCCGCTCAAGGTCTTGTCGGTCACGCCGGTCGTCTCGAGCGGCGTCGGACCCAACAATGTCTTTGGCTTCACCCAGTTCACGGTCGTTTTCTCGACCAGCACCCAGCCCACGGGTGCCCCGAGCGGCATCACCGATTTCACCGGAACCTATAGCTACCTGATCGCCCCGGACAACGGCTCGGGCACGGCGATCGTCTCCCCGGTCGCCTCGTTCGTCAACGTGAGCGTGCCCCAAACCACGATCGGACCGATCTCTTCATCCCAGGTCGGTCTCCCCATCCCCTCGGTCGGAACCGGCGGATCGGGGACCTCGAACGACATCACGGACTCAAGCCTCAACCTCTCGGGCTACACCAACCAGACCATCACCGGTGTTCAGCTCAATCTCTCGCTCAACGTGCTCCAGGACGGCGGGCTCTTCATCACCTTGTTCGCCCCCAACGGCAACTCGACGACTGTCTATTACAACCCCGGCGACACCGGTTCCAATTTCCTCAACACGACCTTCTCGGACCTGGCGACCCAGTCGTATCTCAATTCGCAAGCGCCCTACACCGGGGTCTTCCTTCCCTATAACGCGCTCGCGGGCTTGAACGGCGGCCCGGTCGACGGGCAGTGGACCCTCAGCATCAACGACTTTCAGTCCAACAACCCTGGCACGCTGGTGAGTTGGTCGCTGACCGTCGAGTCCTCGATCTCGCAGCTCGTCCTCAACACCGGCGCTCCGATGGACCAGAACGCCAACGGAACCGGGGATCAGAACCCCCTCACCACCCCCTATACGGGGCTTACACCCGGCGACGTTTACGCCGTCCCGACGCCCCAGCCTGTCGTCCCGGTGACGTTCGGGCCCAATCCGCTTTCCATTCTCTCGCCCCCATTTGACCAGAGCACGCTCCCGCTGATTGTCCCGGGGCCGCAGGTCGCGAGCACGTCGGTGCCAAACGGAAGTGGATCCGACAATCTGATCGTCAACGGCACCACGTCCACGATGAACGTGACCTTCGACCGGCCCATGCAGGTGAGCACCTTCACGCCGGCGCAGGTGCTCTCGATCATGGGGCCCACCGGGTCGATCACCGACCCCCAGTATTTCCCGAATGACAGTGTCGACCAGATCATTCCGACCGCGAACTCGTCTGGACCAGGGACGCTCGACTCCACTCTGACGGTGCCAAATTTCGGCACGTCCTTTAGCGCCGGCTTGGTGACTCTTCAACTCAACATCACCGCCCCCACCGATTCCCAATTGACGGCGGTTTTGATCTCGCCGACCGGCACCCAGGTCCCCCTGTTCACCAATGTCGGCGGCACGGGGAGCAACTTCACCAACACGGTCTTCAGCGATTCCGCGCTGACATCGATCGACTCCGGGACGGCCCCCTTCACGGGGACCTATCAGGCCCAGGGCCTGCTTTCGAGCCTGATCGGGCAGAACGTCAGCGGACAGTGGACGCTCCAGCTCGTGAACACGGGGCAAAACAATAGCGGCGTCCTGGTGAACTGGTCGCTCAACATCACCCCCCAGATCACGGTCACGCCGATCAACCCGGTCTCTGGCCTGGCTTCGACGTTCCAGATCGGTTTCCCGGTCCAGCAACTCTCGGGCACCTACACGATCCAGCTCGCGTCGACAATCAAGGACGGCTTCGGCAACGGGCTCGACATCACCCAGACCGCGGGCCTGGCGGTCCTTCGCGATCAGGGACAGAACAACCCGACCAAGACCGTCACCTTCACGACCACGCAACTCCCCCGCGCGATCCCCTCTCCCTCGGCGGGGACGGCCGGCACGGTGATCTCCTCGATCAACGTGCCAACCAGTTTCATCGTGCAGGGAGATACCACATCCTCGGGAATCAGTGGCCTGCGGGTGCAACTCAGCATTACTTACCCCAACGATCCCGACCTGACGGCCACTCTTTATTACGATTACGGCGGGCCGAGCCAGATTGGCGTCACGCTCTTCAGCAACGTGGGCAACGGACCCAATACGGCGAATTTCACCAATACCATCCTGGACGACAACGCCACCACGCCGATTCAGCTTGGCTCCGCCCCCTTCTTCGCGACGTTCAATCCCCAGCTCTCCCTCGCGGCGTTCGCCGGCATCAACGCCAAGGGGACATGGACCCTGGTGCTCCAGAACTCGGCGACCGGTTCGGGGGCGACGGGAACGCTGAACAATTGGTCGCTCTCGTTCCAGAACCCGTATCCGACCTCGGGCCTTGGCCTGCCGGGCGCTGATAACGCGAGCACCAGTTTCCGGATCTTTACCCTCGGCCAGTCCGACGCTCTTTCGAGCCAGGCCTGGTCGGCCGTGGGACCAGCGCCGATCTCGGGCCGCACCGGCCGAATCGGCGGTCTCGCGATTGATCCTTCCGACCCCTCGGGAAACACGGTCTACGTCGGCGGCGCCAGCGGCGGCATCTGGAAGACGACCGACTTCTTGACGACCAATCCCGCCGGGCCGACCTATATTCCGCTCACCGATTTTGGACCCACCTCGGGCATCAACATCGGCGGAATCGCCGTCTTCCCGGTGAACAACAACCCCAATCAATCGATCATCATCGCCGCGACCGGCGAGGGCGATACGGGAACTCCCGGCGTGGGCTTCCTGATCTCCAAGGACGGCGGGGCGACCTGGAATCTCTACGACAGTACCAACAACGTCGACGCCAATGGGAACCTGCTCCCCATCAGCTCGCCGCTTCGCAACCGGGAATTCGTGGGCAATTCCTCGTTCAAGGTGGTCGTCGATCCCAAGCTTTCCCCGAGCGGGCAGGTGATTATCTACGCCGCCATGAGCGGCCCCCACGGCGGCATCTGGCGCAGCGAGGACACTGGTAACACCTGGCAACTGATGCTGGCTGGCCAGGCCACCGACGTCGTGCTCGATCCGAACAGCGGCACGCTCCTCTCTCCCGATGCCTCGGTGGGAGTCAACGGAAACCTTCAGGTGGTTTACGCGGGCATTCGAGGGGTCGGCGTCTTCATCAGCCCCAACCAAGGCCAGGTGTGGAACCAGATGAACGGAGGGATCGGCAATCCCCTGATCATCGACACCAACACCGGCAAGAACGTGAACCCCGCGAATGGCCTCACCCCCAACGGGGCCGAGGGGCGAATCGTCCTGGCCGTCCCCACTCCCACGGGAAACGCCGCCCAGGACGTCATCTACTCAGGCTGGCTCTACGCCGCGGTCGCCGATCCCAGTGGGAAGCTCTACGGAATCTTCGTCACCAAGGACTTCGGGCAAAACTGGACCCAGATCCGGATTCCGACCTTGCCACCACTGTCGTCGGGCGGCTCGACCTACGCCCAGGCCATTCCCACCAACGACATTAGCCAGGCCGATTATCCCATCCTCGGAGGCGCGGGCAGCTTGCCCGCCCAGGGCAACTACGACATCACGTTGCTCGTCGACCCGGCCGACCCCAACGTGATCTACGTCGGCGGTCAGCAATCCGGTCAGACTGGACTGATCCGGATCGACACTACCCTCCTGTGGGACGCCCACAACCTGACGGCCTATTCCAACGACGCCAACGGCGGACCCCTGCTTAATCTGGCGTCCACCGGACCCGCCGCCGTTGATAGCAACCAGCTCAATACGATCGCCCAGGACGGCAATTTCGCCAGTAACAGCTCCTATCTCAACTACATCCGCAATCCCGCCGGACCGTTCGTCTCGGACAGCACCCTGCAGGTCTTCAATTACGCGTCGTTCACCAACAATGGGGCGGGCGTCACGTGGATTCCGTTCGACATGAGCGGCACCGACTACCATCGCGTCGCGGCCATGATCGATCCCACGACCGGCTTGCCTCGATTGATCTTTGGCAACGACCAGGGCGTCTGGAGCGTTCTCGACAACAACGGTACGTTCCAGACCACGATCGGCTCCAATACCGCCCTGCCGGGAATGAATCGCAACGGCAACCTCCAGATCACCCAGTTTTATTACGGGGCCACCCAGCCCAGCAACGCGGCCGCCCAGGTCGCCGGGGCCCTGTTTTATGGCAGCGCCCAGGATAACGGCGGCCCGGTCTCCGGTTCCAATATCCTCGCCAGCGGCAACCTGACATGGTCTGGCCCCGGTGGCGACGCCTCGGGTGTTGGCACCGACCAGCAGGGCTCGGGCTCGGCTTACCAGTTTTTCTGGCCCTGCTGCGGCGGTGGCGACACGAGCTTCTTCCAGTATATCGGGCCAGGTCAGAGCGGATCGGGCACCTATCTGGGTCGCACCTTCGGCCTGCTCCAGGCCAGCGGCGGGCTCCCCACCCCCGACCCCCAGTGGCCGCTTCTGGGCGGGGCCAACTTCGCCGTCAACCCCGTCAACAGCGCGGACGTGGTGATTAGCTCCAGCGTCGGCCGAATCTTCGCCACGTCCAATTCAGGCGTCACCTGGTTCGACATCGGCGACCCCGCGGTCTTCGGCAGTCCCGGTAGCTTCAGCGTGGCCCTGGCCTACGGAGCGCCCGACCCCAACGCCCCCGAGGGACTCGGCAACCTTGGCAACTTCATCTACGTCGGCACCGCGACCGGCCAGATCTACGTCACCCAGGACGGTGGCGGAAACGCCCAGAGCAATAACTGGATCAACGTCTCCACCGGTCTCGACGGCTCAACCGTCCAGCAAATCATCGCCAACCCCAATCGCGGCAGTCACTCCGCGTTCGCCGTGACCTCGACCGGCGTCTTCTACATCGCCAACTCGATCCCCTCGGCGACCAACCCGACGCCCACTTGGGTCAACATCACCTCGAATCTCCATGACCTCACCTATTCGATTTTCGGGCAGAGCTACAACCCGACGACCGACACCAATTCCATCACCTACAACCAGGCCCAGGGATTGACGTCGATCCTGGCCGACTGGCGGTATCTGATCCCCAACAGCCCGAGCGACCCGAACTCAGGCTATCACCCCGTCCTCTACGTCGGGGCCAATTCCGGGGTCTATCAGTCGGTCAACGACGGGCTCACCTGGACCTTGTTCCCGACCACCACTTTTGGCGCGGTCGACAATGGCGGCAACTTGCCCCACGCGGAGGTGACCAGTCTTACCTCCTCGCTGGGCAACATCGATCCCAACACGGGCTTCCCAACCCTGGCGGGACCCTACGCTCCGAACACGCCCAACGCGACGCCCGATCCCAACCTGCTCCTGGCGTCGACCTACGGCCGGGGGATGTTTTCCATCAACCTCGCGCCTCTCGTGTTCCCCAACCAGACCGCCCTCGATCCCTCGAGCGTCTCTGGCACCGCCCCCGACGGGACTCCGCTCGTCAACACGGCCCAGCCGATCCTTGACGGCCTCAGCGAGACGTCGCTCCACGGCAACGCCACCCATATCACGATCCTCGACATCACGAATCCCAACAGCCCGCGGATCATCGGCGGATTCGACCCGTCGAATCTGGCGGGGACAAACAACGCGGCGAACTGGACCAACGCCTTTGGACAGTTCTCGATTCAGGTCAACCCTGGCTCCTACACGACCAACGGGCTCAAGACGGTCGAGATCTTCGCGACCGACAACTCGGGCTCCGTCGGAAACAAGGTGACCATCTCGTTTACCCTGAACGCGGCCAACATCGCGCCCCCCTCTCCCCCCACGACGCCCACGCTGTCGCTGGCGGCCTACGACGTCACGGGCGCTCCCGGCTATACCAACGTCGCGACCCCGAACTTGATCGGCACCACCACCCCTGGGGCGACCGTTGAGCTGCTCCAGTCGAACGGGCAGCCCTTCAGCCCGGCGGTCACGACCATCAGCGACGTGCTCACCGGGGCCTTCACGCTCACGTTCCCCAACCCGACCGCGGCCTCCGGGACCTTCACGGTCGAGGCGGTCGCGAGCAACACCGTCGGCTCGAGCGCGATCAGCACACCGGTCACGTTCACGATCCTGACCGGCCAGCCCGCCGCCCCCTCGAACTTCCATCTCTCACCCGCGAGCGACACGGGAATCGTGGGTGATTCGATTACCAGCAATCGCCAGCCCCTGTTTATCGGCACCGCCTTGCCGGGGGCGACCGTCGAGTTGTTCCAGTTCGGCGTGAGCACCGTCTGGGACACGGTCACCGCCAACGCGACGACTGGCGACTTCACCGTGCAGCTTCCCTTTAGCCTGACCACGGGCCAGATCTCGCTGTACGCCGAGACCATCGACCTCGCCGGGAATACGTCGAATCCCAGCAACACCCTTAACCTCACGATCGTCTCGACCACGGCCGACTATAACGGCACCGGCGTCTCCGACCCCGCCCTCTTCAGTCGAAACACGACCGCCAACCAACTTGGCTGGCTGGTCCAGACTGGCGGCTCGGCCCCTCCTCCGTGGTTTGGGCCCAGCGGGACCACGTTCAACTTTGGACCGGCGAGCGTGATCCCGTTCCAGGCCGACTTCACCGGCAATGGCCAGACCGACCTGGCTTATTACTCGATGTCGACCGCGACCTGGTCGATGGACACCTCCCCGAACGGGGCCGTGACCAGCTTCCCTCTCGGCACGCCCAACTCCAGCCTCCCGGTGGTCGCGAATTTTCAGCCCAACGCTCCCGCCGAGGCCGGCGTCTTCACGATCGTGAACGGGCAAGGCGTCTGGTCGATCTCCACCTCGACCTCCGGGCTCATGACGGTGGATTTCGGCCAGGCCGGCGACATCCCCGTCCCTGGCAATTACGACGGGCTGGGCTATGCCGAGATCGCCGTCTATCGCCCCAGCCTGGGCGAATTCCTCGTCCTTCAGCCCAGCGGATCGGTCGAGACCCTGAACCTCGGAGTCGGCTCGTCGCCTGATCTCTCGAGCCTGGTCCCGACCCCGGGCGGCTACGACAACCTGGCGTACTTTAACGCGGGGCACGCCGAGCGCACCGAGGCCGCCGTCTTCGACCCCAAGACCGGGAACTTCGTGATCCTCGGGCCCACGGGTCCCTACACGGTCACGGGCTTCCACGCGGGCGACATCCCAGCGCCAGCCGACTACGCGGGGAGTGGGTCCACTCAGCCGGTCGTGTATCGTCCCAGCACCAACCAGTTCATCGGCACCAGCGGCACGGTCATCGCCACTCTCGGCGTGTCCGGCGATATCCCCCTCGCCGCTCCGCTCTCCTATCGCATGCCACCCGTCACTCCCGCGACCGACCCCTCGAGCGGCACGGGAACCGGCACCGGAACCGGAACCACCGGGACGGGGACCACAACCACGACCGGCACTGGAACCACCGGGACGGGAACCACAACCACCACGGGGACCGGAACCGGCACCTCGACCACCACGGGGACGGGAACCGGCTCGTCAACGCCAGGGCAAGGAACGGGCTCGACGACAACCACCACCGGCACGACGACAACCACCACGACCGGCTCGCCGCCGCCTCAGAATCCGACGGCCCCGACCTCTCCGACATCGACCGGATCTAACAACCACCACAAGCCGGCCCACCGGCCCCGGCCGACCCCCACGCATCACAAGAGGGCCGTCGTCCACCCGACACGGCACAAGGTCGTCCAGCACCACCCCAAGGCCACCCACAAGGTGGCTCACCCGGTCGTGACCAAGGTCCACCACCCGTTCGACAATGTCGCCGCCCACGCGCCTCAGGGCGGGCACCCCGACGTCACCAGGAAGCTCGCGGTCGACATGGCCTTGGCCGAGGTCCAGGTCAACCTCCGCCATTCAACCAAGAAACACCACGGTTGAGCCGCGGTTGAAACGAGCACGACCAACAGGGCTTGGGGGACGCCGTGACCATCACGGCTCGCCCCCAAGCCCCTTTTTTTTCGAGGCCGATCGTGGCCGTCACCGGGCCGCGGCGTCCGCATGCTTGACGATCTTGCCTTCCTTCATCACGAAAAACACCCGCTCGGTCGCCTTGACATCGATCGTGGGGTCGCCAGGGATCGCGACCACGTCGGCGAGCTTGCCAGGCTCGAGTGAACCCACCTGGGCGGAAATACCCAAGAGCTCCGCGTCGACCGAGGTCGCCGCCCGAAGCGCGGCCAGGGGGGACATGCCGAGCGATGTCATCAGGGCAAATTCTTGCGCATTGATTCCATGCGGAGACACCGCCGAGTCGGTGCCGAATCCGATTCGCACTCCCAACCGCACGGCCGTCCGGAACATCGTCGTCCGCGCGGCCAGGGCGGCCTTGGCCTTGGCCGCGATCTCGGCTGGGAACTTATCAAGCTTGCCGCCAGTCCATTCGCCGGCCAGCAACGTCGGCACCAGGTAGGTGCCATGTTCTTTCATCAGGGCTAGCGTACGCTCGCTCAGGAACGAGCCATGCTCGATGGAATCGACTCCAGCCGCGATCGCGTCTCGGGCGGCCCGGTCCCCGTGGCAATGCGCGGCCGCTCGCTTACGCAAACGATGCGCCTCGTCGATGAGGGCCTTCATCTCGTCAAGCGTGAGCTGCGGCGTGTCGACCTCGTCCGAGAGCGACAGCACCCCACCGGACGCGCAAAACTTGATCACGTCGGCCCCCTGTTTGACCTGCCAACGGACGGCCTCCCGAAAGCCGTCGGCCCCATGGGCGATCCCCTCCGGCTCGTGATCCTCTCGAATGAACAGGTCATGGCGCAAGCCATTCGTATCGGCGTGCCCCCCGCGCGCGCCCATTCCGTGAACGGCCACCAGCATCCGCGGCCCGGGCACGAGCCCCCGCGCGATCGCGTTTCGCAGCCCGACGTCCAGCGAATCGCCGCTTCCCAGGTCGCGAACGGTCGTGAAACCCGCCTCGATGACCTTTCGGGCGCTCACGCTGGATTCGATGGCCCGCTCGGCCAGTTCGCGGCGAAACCCGTCGATGAATGATTGCTTCCAGTCATCGGAATAGTTTCCCGTGAGATGTGTATGGGCGTCGATGAATCCTGGAGAAAGGGTCGCGTCGCCCAGGTCGATGATCGTCGCGCCCGAAGGGATCGCGAGGTTCGACCCGGCCGCGGTGATCCTGGCCCCTTCGATGAGCACGACCCCCTGGGCGAGGAGTGAATCCCCCTTCCCGTCGAAGAGCCTCGCCGCCTTGAGCGCGACCGGCCGAGGGGCTTCCTGGGCCCGGGCGCCAGGGGGCGTCGTGACCGCGACCGCGACCGCGGCCAAGGAATACATGAGCGATCGAATCTTCGTGATCATGAGGTTTCTCGCGATGGGGAATCAGCCTAGGAATTCCTGGGAAAACGGCCGCGAGAATACCACGATCGCGGATTTCGCACCAGGAAGCGCCATCGCGCGGATCGCCCCGGCGACAACTCCCCCACACGCCGGCGATGCGCAAGATTTCTTAACGTTCATCGCAAGGGATTCTCGCTTGTCGGCCCTACGATGTCCTGTTATGTTCCCGCGCCATGGCGACCACCGGTTACCTGAACCCTGATTACGCCGCGTCCCTGGCCGAGTTCGGCAGGCCGCTCGGACTCCCACGCTCGGGGGGAACATTACTCGTTCGCGCGATTCCGGGCTCGTTGGACCTGGATGCGATGGGGCCCTATCCGCTGTTTTGTTGCGGGGACTGGTCCAAACTTCCGGAGGATCTCGCGAATCTCCCGGAGAATCTCGTCAGCGTGGTTCTCGTCACCGATCCCTTCGCCTCGATCGATCCGCTCACGCTTGAGGGCGCGTTCAGCCATGGGCTCACGCGGTACAAGGATCATCACATCATTGATTTGGAAGTCTCCCTTGAGGATTCCGCGTGTTCGCACCATCTGCGCAACGCGCGCTCGGCCCTCGCGCGGCTCACGGTTGAGGAGATCGAGGAGCCCCGGAGCGGGCTCGAGGTCTGGAGCGGGCTCTATCGCGAGCTCATTAGCCGTCATGGATTGACGGGGATCAGCCGATTCTCCCGAGAATCGTTCGCGATCCAGTTGCGAGTACCGGGCCTGGCGGCGTTCCAGGCGCGTGACGACGCGGGCGAGGTGGTTGGGATGGTGCTTTGGTATTGCCAAGGGGCGGTGGGATACTATCATCTGGCGGCGTACTCACCGCGGGGCTACGCGGCCAAGGCCTCATACGCGCTTTTCTGGGAGTGCGCGGACAGGCTCCGCGGGCGGGTTCGCTGGCTCTCCCTGGGAGCGGGAGCGGGCGGGACATCCGACGCGGGGGACGGCCTGACGCGATTCAAGCGAGGGTGGTCCCCCTTGACCCGGCCCGTCTATCTGGGCCGCCACGTCTTGAACCCCGGACTTTACGCCGAGCTCCACCGCGGACGCCCGGCGGGTGGCTTCTTCCCGGCGTACCGAGCCCCAATCGCGACCGTGGCATGAGGAGGCCCAGCATGGTCCCCGCGGACCGCGGATATCACGAAATCATCGCCCACTACGAGGATTGCCTCGCCCGCCACGGCGACAACCACCGGGGCGTCGACTGGCCCAGGGCCGACGAGGCCGAGCTCCGTTACGACGTGATGCTGGGAATCATCCCCGCCCAGGAACCTCGACCCGTCCGAATCCTCGATTTCGGCTGCGGGGCGGGCCATTTGCTCGACTTTATCCGTCACCGCGGCGTACCAGGGCTCGAATACCACGGCCTCGACCTCTCGGCGCGATTCACGGCTCTCTGCCAGGAGAAATTCCCCGGCGTTTCGTTCGCGCGAACCGACGTGCTCGAAACCCCGCTCGAGCCAATGGCGTACGATTATATCATTATAAATGGCGTGTTTACCGAGAAACGCTCGCTCTCCCACGGTCGGATGTGGGATTATGCCCGGGCCGTCCTTCGGGCGGTCTGGCCAAGCGCCCGCCGGGGCGCGGCCTTCAACGTGATGTCGACCCACGTCGATTGGGAACGCCCCGACCTGTTCCACCTGCCGCTCGACGCCCTCATGGCGTTTCTCAAGGCCGAATTGTCCCGGCACTGCGCGATCCGCCAGGATTATGGCCTCCATGAATACACCGCCTATGTGTATCGGGAGCCCAACCGATGATACGCGTAATCATTTACGGGCTACGCGATTTCGCGTCGCTGGCCCACTTTTATCTGACCGAGGACAGCCCGCACGACGTGGTCGCCTTCACGGTTTCGGCCGATCACATGCCCGCCGATCGCGTCTTCGAGGGGAAGCCCGTCGTCCCCTTCGAGGAGATCGAGAGTCTCTATCCCCCCGACCAGTTCCACCTCTTCGCCCCCCTCTCGCCCCGGAACATGAACCGCTTCCGCGAGTCGGTCCATCGTGACGGAAAACAACGCGGATACCGCTTTATCAGCTATGTCAGCAGCCGCGCGACCGTCTACTCGAACACCCCGATCGGCGAGAATTGCCTGATCCTGGAAGACAACACAATCCAGCCATTCACCAGGATCGGCGACGACGTCATCCTCTGGAGCGGCAACCATATTGGCCATCATAGCACTATTTGTGATCATGTCACGTTTACTTCGCATGTTGTTTTAAGCGGCCATTGCGTGGTCGGGCCCTATTGTTTCCTGGGGGTGAACGCGACGATTCGCGATGGGATTCGCCTGGGCGAGGGAACCCTGGCCGGGATGGGATCGTGCATTGGCCGGGACACCGAGCCCTGGAGCGTCTATCAGGGTAACCCCGCGCGGAAGCGGGACGTGGCGAGCCCGGACGTGGAGCTTTGACGTGATACGATGGCGAAAACAAGGGCTGATCTTCGTGCCCGATGGCGCGATCGGGTGGATGCGGTCGCACGCCTCGCTTCCGGTCGCGGATCCACTGGACGAGTCCACGCTCCGAATCCATTTCGCCGCCCGCGACCAGGCTGGGCGATCGCGGATTGGCTGGATCGACGTCGATCCGGACCATCCCCGGCTCGTCCGCGACCTGAGCCATGAGCCAATCCTCCCCCTGGGCGAGCGTGGGACCTTCGACGATAACGGGATGACCCCAAGCTGTATCGTCGCGGATGACGGACTCAGATATCTTTATTACATTGGCTGGAATCCCCAGGTGACCGTCTCGTATCGGCTGGCGATCGGCCTGGCGGTCAGCGAGGATGGCGGATTCACCTATCGCCGTTTTTCCCAGGGTCCGTTGCTCGACCGCGATCGGGACGAGCCGTTTTTCAACACCGCCCCCTGCGTGATTCACGACCGGGACTCGTGGCGGATGTGGTACGTCTCGTGTACTGGCTGGGACGAAGTCGACGGCCGTCCCGAGCCGATGTACGACGTCAAATACGCGGAATCCGCCGATGGTATCACCTGGCGGCGAACTGGACTCGTGTGCGTGGGTTATGATGCGTTCACCCGCGCGATCGGGCGCCCCTGGGTCGTTCGGCTTGACGACCATTTCGCGATGTGGTTCTCGTATCGCGGCTTGCGTGACTATCGCACCGATCCCCGGACCAGCTATCGCGTGGGCTACGCGGAATCGGCCGACGGGCTGCTCTGGGAGCGAAAGCCCGACCCCGTTGGGCTCGAGCGCTCGGCCGGCGGTTGGGATTCGGTGATGACGGCATATACCAATGTGCTCGCCTCGTCCGGTCGGTTGCTCTGTTTCCACAACGGAAATGGCTTTGGCGAAAGTGGCGTTGGGTACGCGGTGGGCGAGGTCGACGAATCAGGGGCCGGGAGGGCCGTCGCATGATTCGAATCACCAGCGAGAGCGGATTTCGGCTCCCCCGCCTGTTTCGGCGCCGTCCGACCCTGGAGGTCCACGTCCCGATCGCCCCCACGCCGTCGTTCTTGAATCAACTGCGCTGCCTGACCCATTCATTGAGGCGCTTTGGCGGGGCCTATCGTCACGCGCCGGTGATCGCGACCGTCGGCGGCCCCGCGGACCCCGGCCTGGCCGATCGAATGCCCTGGTTGCGGAAAAACGGCATCGAGTTGCGCTGGGTTCCCGAGGCCGAGTTCACCAGGATGGGCATGTATGCCACGGGATCCCGGCGACTCCAGCACGAATTTCAGGCGGACATGGTCCTCTTACTCGACGCCGACACCTTGATCAGGCGCCCGCTTGACGCGCTGATCGAGACCACGCATCGCGACGGAGTCGTCGCCGGCGTGATCGCTCATTATTCACCGCTCCTCGAATGGAGGTCGCGAGAGCAGCCGAGCTGGGCCGATTTCTTCGCCCTCCTCGGCCTCAAGACCCCCGCGCTCGACCATGAGCACACGGGCTGGGGCTATTTCTTCTCCGACGCCCGTTATCGTTACTGTCCCCCTTACTTTAATTACGGCGTGATTGCCGCCCCCGCGCGAGTCATCTCGCGAATCGGGCGGGTCGCGGAACACCACTTGATCCAGCTCCGAGAAGCGCTTGGGACTTATTTTGACGCCCAGCTCGCGTTCACGGCGTCGATCGTGGAGCTTGGCCTGCCCACTCGGGCGCTTCCCATGCGCTATAACATGGGCAACAACCCCCTCGTGGAATCCCTTCATCATCGGGAGATCGATCGCGCCGTCATCCTGCACTTACTCCATGAGCATCAGAATCGTCGGGTGGAGACGTTCGAGTCGATCTCCCATCTCCGGGATTTCGTGAACCGGGGTGATCTGCGCGTGACCAATCTCATGGCTCAAGACGTGATCAGGACGATCCTACCGGCTCTCGAGGCCGAGGAACAAACCACCAGCCAGGCCGCGGCCTAGAACCGCGCGAGGAGAAGCGACATGGCCGCCGACACGAACGCCTCGATCCCGATCACGCGCCCCCATTTGCCCCCCGTGGAACGGTTCACGGAGGTCGTCGCCGAGATTTTCCAGTCGCGGATGCTCTCGAATTTCGCCAAGTATTCACGCCTGCTCGAGGAGCGAGCCGCGACGATTCTGGACCACCCCTCGCCGTACAGCGTTTCGAGCTGCGACATCGGCCTCACGCTCGCCTGGCAAGCGCTCGAGTGCCCGCCAGGGGAAGTCATCGTGCCGAGCTTTACCTTTTGCTCGACTGTCAACGCCCTCCGCTGGAATGGCCTGGTCCCCGTCTTCGCGGATGTCGACCCCAAGACTTACTGCATCGACCCCGAGCACGTCAGGCGCTTGATTTCGCCCCGAACCGTGGGAATCGCGGCCGTCCACGTCTTTGGACTTCCGGCCCCGATCGGCGCCTTGGAAACCCTCGCCCATGAACACGGCCTCAGGCTCGTTCTCGACGCCGCCCACGGCCTGGGCGGGCGCTATCAAGGAAAGGCGCTCGGGGGCTTTGGCGATGCCTCCGTCTTCAGCCTGAGCGGCACCAAGCTCGTCACCGGCGGCGAAGGGGGCCTGGCCACCTTCCGCGACCCAGCCGACGCGGAGCGATTCACGTTCTTGCGCGTCTATGGGTTTAAGGGAGACTATAACTGCCGCCATATTGGCCTCAATGGCAAGCTCTCGGAGCTGAACGCCGCCCTCGCCTGGCTCTCGCTCGACCTTCTCGAGACCGCGCTTGAGCGCAGGCACGCCCAGGTCGAGCGCTATCGAAGGGCGCTCGCCGAGTGCCCGGACATCTCCTGGCAAGCCATCCCCGCCGGCTGCGTCCATGGCTTCAAGGACCTGGCCCTCCGATTTCGCAAGCCCGATCAGCGCCTGGCCGCCGAAACCGAGCTCGCCGCCGCGGGAATTATGACCAAGCGCTATTTCTTTCCCGCCCACCACATGGAAGCCTACAAACCCTTCGTCCGCGGGCGGCTTCCGGTGACCGACGAACTGCGCGAACGCCTGCTCTGCATCCCGCTCTATCACGACCTGGCGGACGAGACTCTCGACACGATCGCCTCGGTCATCCGCCAGAGCCTGACCGCCGGCCGCGACACCGTCCGCTTCACCCGAACCAGCGTCGACCACGCCGCCGCGTAACCATGGGGGGTATCAACTTCAGCTTTCATCCGGTCGTCATACCACCTCGCTACCGCGGTCCATTCAGCTTCCGCCGATCGGGATAGCGCCTGGCGACGTCGGCGTGATAGCGCTCGACCGATCGAAACGTGAGGATATGCAGGCGGGGCGTCTTGCGCGACATGACCGACTCGAGCTTGACCTTGGACTCAGGCCAGATCATGAAGACCATGAGCATGATCAAGGTCAGCGAAGTCATCATGGGTTCGAGTCCATCCACTGGAGCGAAGTCTCGTTGGGGACATCGGCGCGGTTCAGGAGGGGCAGTCTGGCTTGGTGGAATTGGGATAGCGCTTTTCGAGGTCGTTCAGGAAGCGGCCGATCTGCTCCATGCCCTTTTTGTGAGTGGAAGGATAGCGCACGGCGAACCACGACTCGACCTTTCCAAAGGCGTCGGGCCATAGCGCGATGCCCCCCGCGATGATCGCCGGCGTGCCAGGGCCGGGGAGTATGAACCCCACGATGCCCGCGGCGAGCAGCATGACGCCAACCTCTCGGGGCAGATTCTTGATCTCGATCGGAGCCTCGGGCGCGGCGGCGGCCGGCGACGGGCCGAGGCCAGGCTCGACAATCACGGGTTGGTCAAGGATTTCGTTCATGTCGATGTCTCCGCGGCGGGGGTGGTCGTGGCCGAGCTCGCCAGCGGAGGCGCGGGCGGCGGGATTTCGCGGTTCGGGTTGGGGTGATGATGGAACGCGCGGCTGATTTGCCGCTCGAGTCGGCGGATCGACGACTGGGTCCGGCGATGG
>JAKBAP010000464.1 GCA_021808995.1 Planctomycetota bacterium
ACGGAGCAGCTTTTCAGCTTGCTGGTGGCTCGTGACCTTCAGCAGGCCCAGGGGCAGGAGGGGCAGGTCGCGATGACGATGCCCATCCTGGTCGGCACCGACGGCACGCGGCGGATGGGCAAGAGCCTGGGCAATTACATCGGCGTCGCCGACGCCCCGGACGCGATGTTTGGCAAGGTCATGAGCATACCCGACGAGCCCATGCGTCAGTATTTCACGCTTTTGACCGAGCTCCCGCTCTCCGATGTCGACCGGCTCCTGGGAGGCGAGACCAACCCCCGAGACGCCAAGGAATCGCTGGGCAAGGCCATCGTGAGCCAGTACCACGGCCCGGACGCGGCCGATCAAGCGGCCGCTGAATTCCGCAAGCGAGCCGCGGGCGCGGATCCCGATGTCATCCCCGATGTCGTGCTCGACCCGTCCAAGCTCGACGCCAGCCAGAGCATCCCGGCCTTCGTGCTGGTCAAGGAGCTCGGGCTCGAGACCAGCACCTCGGGGGCCCGGCGGCTGATCGCGCAAGGGGGCGTCACGATCGGACCCGATCGCGAACCGATCCTCGACCCCCGAACGCTCATCGTCGTGACCGATGGCCTCCTGGTCCGCGCCGGCAAGCGAAAAATCGCCCGCGCTCGACTCGGCTCGTAGTCCAACCAATCGAAAGTAACGTCCTCGTTTATGACGAACCATGGCTTTGGCATCATCGGCTGCGGCATGATCGCGGAGTTCCACGCACGGGCGATCCTCGAGATCCCCGCCGCGCGGGTCGTCGCCGCCTGGAGCCGGAACCCGGCCAACGGCCAGAAAATCGCCGCGATCGCGGGGGGCGGCTGCTCGATCCACGATGACCTCGATCGGATGCTCGAGACCCCCGGTCTGGACGTGGTCTGCGTCTGCTCGCCCAGCGGTGCCCATCTTGAGCCCGCGCTTCGGGCGGCGGCCGCGGGAAAGCACGTGGTCGTGGAAAAGCCACTCGAGATCACCGTCGGGCGCTGTGACGCGATCATCACGGCCTGCGCGGCCGCCAACGTCGGCCTCTGCACCATCTTTCCCTCCCGGTTCGCGCCGGCGAACCTGCTCCTCAAGAAGGCGATCGACGCCGGCCGATTTGGCCGCTTGACCCTGGGCGACACCCACGTCAAATGGTGGCGGACCCAGGCTTATTACGATTCCGGAGGCTGGCGAGGGACGTGGGCCCTGGATGGCGGAGGGGCCCTCATGAACCAGGCGATCCACAACATCGACCTGCTGGCTTGGCTCATGGGCGACGTCGCGACGGTGACGGCCCTCACGGGCACGCTTGCTCATGAGCGAATCGAAGTCGAGGACACCGCCGTGGCCGCCCTGCGCTTCAGGAACGGCGCGCTCGGCGTGATCGAGGCCGCCACGTCCGCGTTTCCCGGCCTTCACAAGCGGATCGAGATCCACGGCGACCAGGGCTCGGCGCGGGTCGAGCAGGACGACGTGACCTTATGGGAATTTCGCGATCCCCATGAGGGGGACGCGCCGATCAAGGAGGCCATTGCCTCGCGATCCTCGGGCAATTCCGGCGCGAGCGACCCGCGGGGCATCTCGCATGAGGGGCATCGCGCCCAGCTCGCCGATTTCCTGGCCGCGATCGACGCCGGCCGCCCCCCCCTGGTCGACGGCCGCGAAGGCCGACGCGCCGTCGAAATCATCCGCGCCATCTACCGATCGGCCGAAACCCGTGCCAGCGTCGACCTCCCGATCTCCGACCCGCTCGCGCCGGCGAGCTAAAAAACGCGCGGTCTCACGGACGATTGAGCGATTCCTTCCGCCCGCTGGTCAACCTTCCTCGGTCGGTTGATCTTGGCCATGACCGGTCTGGCGTGTTTTTCCCCGCGCGCGGGCGCTTGTAATTCGGACCGGGAACGTCTATAACCCGGAAAACAAGCATGCTGGGCATTTGCCGGTCGTCAAGGGAGTGACGGACATGCCGCGAACACGCAAGCGACGGCGAGGGATCGATTATCTGGTCTTCGTGACCCTTCGCCTGGTCGTGGCTTTCGCGCAGGCCCTTTCGATCGAGCAAGCTTACGGGTTGGCTCGGTTTTTCGCCTGGCTCGCCTACCGGGTCGACCGGCGGCATCGCGAGGTCGGACTGCGAAACCTCGCCATCGCGTTCGGCGACCGTTATACAGCGGCCGAGCGCGACCAAATCGTCCGAGAAGTGTATCGTCATTTTTGCATGATGCTCATGGAAATCATGCACACTCCGCGATCACTTCACCTTACTAACTGGCGCGAGAAGGTCGTGCTCGTCGGCCACCGACCGATCATGGACCACCTCATGACCGCCGATCGACCACTGATCTTCCTCTCCGGTCATTACGGTAATTGGGAGTTAGCGGGATATCTCTTTGGCCTCTTTGGGTTCCCCACCGTCTCGGTGGCGCGGACCCTTGATAACCCTTATCTGGAACGCTTCCTCCGCCGGTTTCGCGAACGGACCGGCCAGATGATGGTCGCCAAATCGGGTGGCTACGACCAGATGCTCGGCGTCCTCGGGAATCGCGGCAGCCTCTCGTTCCTGGCCGACCAGGACGCCGGCGAACGCGGACTTTTCGTCGACTTTTTCGGGCGACCATCCTCGACCCACAAAGCCATCGCGCTGCTCGCGATCGAACATCATGCCCGCGTGGTCGTCGGAGTCGCCCGCCGGATCGGCCCGGGCTTTCGGTATGAGATCCGTTGTGAAGACATCATCGATCCGCTCGAGCTTGCCGGCGAGCCCGACATCGTCCATGCGCTCACGCAGCGTTACACCTCAGCGCTCGAGCGGTTAATCACTCAGGACCCCACGCAGTATCTCTGGCTACACCGCCGCTGGAAGCATCAGCCCCGAGCCAGGACGCGTCGGCCAAGGCCCGAATCCGCGCTCACGGTGGCCCGCGCCCCGGAAACCACGATGTCCGAAAAATGAAGGAACTCGAGCTCGAGGCGGTTCCTGGCACCAACGAACAGGGAAGAATTCGGGAAATTCCCTGATATCACTGTCCCTCGAAGGATGAGAGGCCGGCTCGCCAGAAAAAACTTACCCGCCAAGGTTGCTTTCCTCTCCGTGTAAACTACGTTAAGAGGACACCGAAACATCATCGTTCCGTGGCGAACCTGCGAGGCGTTCCCCGGAATCGTGTCGCCTCGGATCTCGATTCGCGTTTCCCATCATGAAGATTTCACGCGCGGGTGTGAAACCACTCACGGCCGCTCTGTCTCAGTGTTCCCTGTCGCCTTGCATGGATTCGCTAACCACGACCAGGGAGTGAAGCGAACATGATTGACTCCACGATACTCACAATCACGACTGACACTCAGCTCCTGACGATTCTGCGAGAGCAGCTTCACGATCACGTCGGGCCAGGCAGTCGCATGATTGTCGCCCCGACCATTGACGAGGCGTGTTCGCTGCTCGAGACGACTCACGCTCGTCTGGTCGTGATGCATTGGACTCGCGACCAGGCATCCTACGATCAAGTCGACCGTCTGCTCTGGACGAGCACCGTGACTTCCAAGCACGCCCCGATCGTGGTGATCGCGGAGCGCTATCGAACGGATCAGGCGACGATGCTGTTTCGCATGGGCGTGAGCGAATACATCAGCCGAACTCATCATCTTGATCAGCTTGGGCGTGTCTTCTCGTCTTTCTTGCCGCATCCGATCGCGACGAATCCGCGCCCGGTCGAAACAAACGGCGTGGCTCGATTGGCAAGGATGGAACACACGGCCTCGCGTACCCGGCTGACGTCGAGCCACAGCGCCTAGCGCGGTTCGCGAATGCGAGCAGGGCGTGAGCGATTCTTGCCACGGAATTCACTCGCTCGCGATTCGGCCTATACAGCGAGGCGAGCCAGGGGGACAGGCATCTTTCTTGGTGCACAAGAAATTAGCCAGTCCCCGAGACTCCAAGCCAGGCGACCTCGGCGACGGATCCGTTGATATCCGACCCGGCCCCCTCCTCGGCCTCGGCATTCACTCGCTGGCGCTTCGGGCTTGTACGGCGTGTTCGCGCGGCGGGGGTGTGCGAAGCGTTACTCGGTCGCCTTGGAGGGTCGGGGACTGGCTGCTTTTTTGGTACACC
>JAKBAP010000465.1 GCA_021808995.1 Planctomycetota bacterium
GCTGTCCCTGCGCTCCGGCGTGTCGGTCGCGGCCTTGAGGTCGAGAAAGCTCTTGGGCTCGAGCTTCCATGAGACCCTCAGGCTCTCGGGCAGATCCTCGAACAGCCTGGTCTTGGCGATGGTCGATGTCAGGTCCTCAAGCCGACCCAGGAGGTCGCGAATCGGGCCCGGGTCGTTGACCAGTTGCGGGGGGACCTGGTCGGCCCTGGCCTGGCGTTCGTTGGAGGTCTTGGTCTGGTTGCGGACCTTGAATTCGGCCACGCTTACCCGGATCTCTCTGTTTGGTCGCTGACCGAGCCGGTAGGTAAAGGGGGGGCCTGGCCCATGCACGATGGCCGAGCAGACCAGGATGGAAACCGCGACGATCGCGAGCAGCATCGCTCGTTCGCGGCGCTCGGCTTTTCGGCCGCCGCTCATGGAGATCGAGGGGGTGGGGCGCAATTGCACCCGCGCGCCCCGTGAACGCCGCCAGGCCGTGCTCATGAAGAGGTCTCGAAAAGCCCGCGCGCCTGGACCCGACAATCGGGGCCTGGCCACGCCTGATCAGCCCGCGCCCTCGCGACCGCCGTCGTCGCGTCGTTCGGCCTCGGGTGAATTCTCACGGGGGACGTCATCGCGTCCCTCCAGCCTGGGCGGCCGCGGCCTCGCGCTCGGCCTGATCGCCGGCCTCGTAGGCGTCGACGATCGACTGCACCAGGGGATGTCGCACGATGTCGGAACGGTCCAGAAACGCGATCGCCACCCCGGGGATGTCCTTGAGCCTTTCGATCGCGTCCGCGAGCCCGCTCGGGGTCCCACGCGGGAGGTCAACCTGGGTGACGTCGCCCGTGACCACGATCCGGGAGTTCTGCCCCATCCGCGTCAGGAACATCTTCATCTGCGGGACCGTCGCGTTTTGACCCTCGTCGAGGATGATCGCCGCGTCGTTCAGCGTGCGACCACGCATATAGGCCAGGGGGGCGATCTCGATCAGATCGCCATCCATGTAGCGCTTGATCTGATCATAGTCCATCAGGTCGTGAAGCGCGTCTAGAAGGGGGCGAAGGTAAGGGTTGATCTTGTCCTCAAGGTCGCCGGGAAGGAAGCCCAGGTGCTCGCCGGCCTCGACGGCCGGCCTGACGAGGACGATCTTCTTGATCCGACTCTTGCGCAAGAGCGACACCGCCATCGCGACCGCCAGATACGTCTTTCCGGTCCCCGCCGGGCCGATGCAAAACACCAACTCCCGATGCAACAGCGAATCAATATACCTCGCCTGACCGGGTGATCGGGGACGGACCGAGCGGTTCCCCTCGCGGATTTCAATCGTCTCGAAACCCGGTTCGCCTTTCGACCCTAGCTCGAGCTCGATCAGGTCGCCGACATCCTCGGAGCCGATCGCTTTCTTGCTCCGATGGATCGCGCGGAGCCCCTCGAACACGCGGACGGCCTGCTGGACCCGATCGGGATCACCCTCGATCTTGAGCTCGCCCCGCCTCGCCAGCACGCGAACCCCAAGAGCGTCCCGGACACGCCTGAGGTGCTGGTCCCGGCTGCCGTAAACGGCGAGCTCCTCGCCATGACCATCCAGACCGATCACGACCTCCGGCATACCGCTCCTTTCGCCACCACCAACCACGCCCGGGAACCGAGGATAGACCAGGCCTCGGGCCTTCGATCGCTCAAGTCCCTTTCACAATTATGGAATGGCCAGGCTCCGTTTTGCAACAGCCTGTTTCCGCGCGTCAGGGTCCGATCGCGATCCAGAGCAGAAACGCGATGGGGCCGGCGAACAGGATTGAGTCGATCACATCGAGCACGCCGCCGAACCCCGGGACGCTGCTCGAGGCGTCCTTGCGCAGGCAGTCGCGCTTGATCATCGATTCCATCAAGTCGCCGAGCTGGGCCGCCGTGCTGACGATCGCCCCGTAGATCACCGCGGCCGTGACCGAAAGCGTGGGTGCCCGCATCCAAAACCGCGAGACGGCGACGACGATAAGCGCGGCCAGGATCCCGAAGACCAGCCCGCCGAGTGCTCCCTCGATGGTTTTGCTCGGGCTCAGGGCGGGCCAGAGCTTGTGCTTGCCGATCAAGCGGCCGATCGCGTAGGCGCCTGTGTCCGCGCCTTTCGCGGTCGAGAACAGGAACACGAGCGCGAGCAGACCCTGGCGAGGGCCCGCGAACCATCGCGTCTGGATGGTGAACGCGGCGAGCACGCCGAGATAGGCCACGGCCAGGAGGGTGCCCGCGATCTTGGCCATGGTTCGCCCTGGTCGGTCGAACTGGAGTCCCTGGACAACGAATCCGGTGAGGATGATGGCGGTGAACGTGAGAAACGGCCAGGCGAGCGCGCTCAGGGGAGCGAACGGATCGTAATCGAGGGCGGAGAGGTCGAGAGATCGGGGCTTTCCGTAGACCATGTGCGGTGCCCAGTTGGCGATCACGAGCGCCAGCACCCCCCCCACGACGGTGTTGGCCGAGGGGGCGGCTGGGGTCTCGGCCAACAAGTTACTGAGCTCGCGCGCGGCCACGAGCAGCGCGATCGTCGACAGGACGAACCAGCAGGGATAATAAGGCGCGAGTTGCTCATCGAGGTTGAGCGCCAGCACGAGCCCGGCAACCATCGACAGGCCGAAAACAAGACGGGTGCCAAGCATGACGGACGGACAGGCTCCGGTTGGTGGTCTCAGAATGGAAAGCGGGCTCTGATTCTCGCCGCGCGGGCGCTCGATGGGAAGAGGGAACGGGCCTAGGAATCGCGGGCATCCACTCGCGGCCCCGAGATTCTGGTCCCTTGAACGGTCAAGACCGCTTCGACATCTTGCTATGCTTCCGATGGGGACGGGATTGCTGGAGCTGGAGTCGGGGGCTTTGCTTGCGAGGAAAGACCCATGGGTGACGAGCGGGAAGACCACGGCATCCAAAGGCGGCGGTTCGGGATTTTCGATGCCTTGGCTTGCATTTATGGGGTGCTTGCGCTTGTCTTTTGCGTCAAGAGCGGGGCGGAGCTGTTCGGCGTGGTGGGATTTCTGATCGGAATCCCGGTCGGGCTCGTTTCCATGGTCCTGGCGGGTTATACCGCCATGTGGGTGTTCTTCCATGGAGTCGACGCCTTGGATGAAATCCTCACCATCCGCCCCAAACGTCGACGCGCTCGGGTTTTTGAGGACGGCGGCCAGCAAGGCCGCGCCCGCGTCCCCGGTGGCGGGGAGGGGGATGACCTCTCGACGGGGAGTGTCCAGCGGAAGGTGCGGCTGGAGGGGCTCGCGCGACGTTTTCGAGTCCTGTGGTGGGTGTCGGTCATGGTTCTTGTCGTCGGCGCGATCGGGATGTCATGGCGACTGGGGCTCAGTCCTTTCGACGGTATACTGCCCGCTCCCTTTTTGATATTTGGCAGCGCTTGTCTGGTCGCGGCCTTGAGGCGCGGGTCGGCGCTCAATCGAGGCATCGATTCGACGCCCGAACAGGGGCATTCCCAGATCGAGCCGAATGGCGATGTCTCTCGCTCCAGATGCAACAGGCACCGAGGGCCTCTTGCAAAGAGCGATTGAGGCACCGCGACTTGTCAGCTTCGTGCGTAGCCGGGGGCCGGCGAGTGGGCGGGGCTGGGCAGGCCGCCGAATTTGCGATGGCGCTGGGCGTAGGCGCGACAGGCCTCGAGCAGGTCGTCGCCCCGGAAATCGGGCCAGAGCTTGGGGGTGACCCAGAGCTCGGCGTAAGAGAGTTGCCAGAGCAAGAAATTGCTGATCCGCATCTCGCCCGCGGTGCGGATCATGAGGTCGGGGTCGCTCATTCCGGCGGTGTAGAGCCGCTCGGCGACGGCGTCCTCGTCGATCGTGGCGGGGTCGATCCGGCCGGCCAGGGCGTCCTGGGCGAGCCGGCGGGCGGCCTGGACGATCTCGGTTCGGCCGCCGTAGTTCACCGCCAGGCAAAGAACCATGCCGTCGTTCGAGCCCGTGAGCCGCGCTGTCCGCTCGTATTCTTGCTCAACCTCGCGGGGCACGCCGTCACGATCGCCGATCATGGTCAGGCGCACGTTGCGCTCGGCGAGCTCCTTGCGCTCGACGATCAGGAAATGGCGGAGGAGCTTCATCAGGAACGCTAGCTCGCGGGG
>JAKBAP010000466.1 GCA_021808995.1 Planctomycetota bacterium
GGAGATCGCGATCTCCTCGCACAAAACCGGCGACGATTGCCCCAGTTCGCCGGTCACCCGCCGCATGGCGGCGTCGAGACCCAGCCCAGCCTCGACGCAGACCACCATCAGATCGAGCGCGTCTGGCAGGCTCATGAAGATCGACTCGGCTCGTTTCTTGCCTCGGCGATTGATGACGAAGTCGGGAGCGTAATACCCGATCGCGCCGGCGGCGGCCCCCAACACGTAGGTGATATTCTCAAATCCATACCGAAACACCAGCGGCGGGCCGGCGATCGCCAGGCAGAGCAACCCAGCGAACAGCTTGAGCCCATAATAGATGGGGACGGCCTGATCCGAGCGCAGCCCCGCCTTGAGCAGCCGCAGCCGCAGCTTGCCGATCTCTTCCTCGCTGGTCGAGCCGATCGACTTGCCGACCTTGCCGGCGGCCTGGGTGACCTTGGCCTGGATGGCCTCCTGGCGCTTGGCCTGGGTCGCCTCCGCCGCGCCCCGCGAACCGGCGGGGTCGACCAGGCGCTTGAGTCGATCCTCGCTCGTGGTCCCGCGACCACCCAGCGTGGAGAGCACGAACCACGATCCCAGGGTCATCGCCACGAAGACCCCGAATGGAACCATCGTATCGGGTGCGATTATCATGAGGGATCAAACCTTGATCGCGACGATCTTCTTGATACAAAGCGCGCCCAGCACCTGCATCACCACGGTGCCGGCGAGTAACTTTACCCCGGTGGGATTCTTGAAAAGCACACTGGCATATTCATAGTTCAAGAATGAGATTAGCAACAAAAGAGACGGCGGCATCGCCAGGAGCACGATGCCCGACAGACGTCCCTCGGCCGTGAGCGACTTCACGTGTCCCTGTAATTCGAAGCGCTGACGTATCAGGCGTCCGATCTTATCGAGCACCTCGGCCAGATCGCCCCCGGTCTGCCGCTGAATCACGACCGCGATCACGAAGAACCGTACATCCATCACGGGGACGCGATCCGCCATGTTTCGCAGCGCGATCTCGATCGGAATGCCCAGGTTTTGCTCCTCGAATACGCGGGTGAACTCGACCGCGATCGGACCCTTCATTTCCTCCGAGACCAGCCTGAGCCCCGAGGCCAGCCCATGCCCGGCCCGAAGAGCCCGGCTGATGAGCTCGACCCCCTCGGGCATCGAGCCCAGGAACTGAACGATCCGTTTTTTTCGCCTCCGGATCAGCCACAATACCGGCAACGCGCCCATGAACAGCCCCACCAAGGGGATCGCGAGCGGAGGGAGCCGAAACACAAAACCAAAGAGGAGCCCCAGGACCGCCAGCACCCCCATGATCGCGACGAATCTCTGGAACGGGAGGCTGACGTCCGCCTGCTCGTAGAGCAGATTGAAATTCTCGGCGTTGGGAACCAGCTTGTTCCAGAACGATTTCTGGCCCAGGTCGATCGCCGCCGGCCGCGCGAGGATCCCCTTCGAAAGGTCGGTCTTGGTCTTGGGCGGCCTGCGTTCGCTGGTGATCCCCGCCAATCGCTCCTCGGCGCGGGTGGCCGAGCCCTTGGTCATCACGAGTCCTAGCCCGCCGACCAGGATGATGACGCCGACTCCGATGATCATGGAAAGAGTGGTGGGGTCGAGCACCTGCGTTCTCCAATTCGTGGAAAGGCCCGGCCGCGTGGGCGGCCGATCAGTCCTTGAGCATCACCCGCTGGGTAAAGAGATCGTGCGGAAGATGACAGCCCGCCTGCTCCAGCCGATCCATGAAGCTCGGCCTGATCCCGGTGGCGATGAAATCCCCGTAGGCCCGGCCCGCCTGGTCGATGCCGTGCTGGCGAAACGCGAAAATCTCCTGCATGATGATCGTGTCGCCTTCCATGCCGATGACCTCCGAGATCGACGTCACCTTGCGCGGACCGCCCGGCAAGCGGCTGGCCTGGATGATCAGGTCAACGGCCGACGCGAACTGCGAGCGCAAGGCCCGGATCGGCAGTTCCAGGCCCGCCATGCTGATCATGGTCTCGAGCCGCGAGAGGGCGTCCCGCGGCGTGTTGGCGTGAACGGTCGTCATCGAGCCCTCGTGGCCCGTGTTCATGGCCTGGATCATGTCCAGCGTCTCCGCCCCGCGGCACTCGCCGATGATGATCCGGTCGGGCCGCATACGAAGGGCGTTCTTCACCAGGTCGGTCGCCGTGACCGCTCCCCGGCCCTCGATATTCGGCGGCCGTGTCTCCAGCCGCACCACGTGGTCTTGCTGAAGCTGCAACTCCGCCGCGTCCTCGATCGTGATCACGCGGTGTTCCGGGTGGATAAACCTTGAAAGCGTGTTGAGCAACGTGGTTTTACCCGAGCCGGTTCCCCCCGAGATGATCACGTTCAACCGCGCCCGCATCGCCCCTTCCATCACGGCGAGCATTTCCGGAGTGAAGGCCTTATAGCGCAGAAGATCGTCCTTGGACAGGGGCTTCGAGCCAAACATACGAATCGTGACGACTGGCCCGTCCAGGGCCAACGGGGGGATGATCGCGTTGAAACGGGAGCCGTCCGGAAGCCGGGCATCAACCATCGGCGAGGTCTCGTCGACGCGCCGGCCGACTCGCGAGACAATCCGGTCGATGATCTGAAGCAGGTGCTCGTTGTCCCGAAAGGTCACCTCCGACTTGCTAATCCGCCCTTCTTTCTCAATGTAGATATTCTTTGGCCCATTAATCATGATATCGCCGATTTTATCGTCCTTGAGCAAGAGCTCGAGCGGCCCATATCCGAACGTCTCGTCCAGGACCTCGTTCACCAACCGCTGTCGTTCCGTGCGGTTGAGCAGGGGGTTCTCGACGTCGCAGAGCTGCTCGACCACGCCGCGGATCTCGTTGCGTAGGTTCTTGGGGTCCATTTCCCCGACCCGGCTCATGTCCAGCCGGTCCACGAGCCGCGTATGGATGGTGCGCTTGAGGGCCTCGTATTGTTCCTGGGCGGGGTCGACCTTGACCTCGCCCCTGCGCGCCGCCGGGACCACGGCGGCGGGTTCGGGCTTGGGCGTTGGCGCCGGCGCTGGCGGGGGGACGGCGGCGACTGGGGGAGGCGCGTCGTGCCGCGGCTCGGCCGCGATCGGGGGGGGCGGCTCGATCGTCACCGATCCCGACCCCGGCCCCACGGGGCTCCTGGGTCCAAAAGGTCCCTTGCCGATTCCTCTCAGCATCTCTCATCTCCACGAAATCCAGGCGTGATACGAATCTTGGTCCGATCTCGGCGGGTCGCGTCAGAAGAACGCGGCGAAGAGTCCCTTTCGGGGCTTGTTGGAATCCTGTTCCAGGAACGGCCAGAGCGAGCGAGTGACCTCCAGGAGCATCTGATGGGGACGGCTCCCCTTGGCGACCTCCGCGAGTGGGGTCCCCTTGGTTCTGGCGGCCCCGAACGCCTTGGCCGCGTCGGGGATTTGCCACGAGATTGGCATTTTGAGTGTATCCTCGGCGCTTTTTCGCGAGATTTCCGCGTCGAACAGTCCCGACCGGTTCTCGATCAATTTGATTCGCTCTCCCAGCCCTTCGTATTGCCGCAGGAGCTGAATCAACCGGGCCGTGTTGCGAAGGCAAATCAAGTCGAACTGGACCACGATCAGGATCACGTCGGACATCTCGAACGCCACGAAATCCGTCGCCTGGAGCCCCTTGCTGGCGTCGACCACGACCGCGCCGTAGCTCGCCCGGAGTAAGCCTAGTAGACGTTTCAAGGATTCGGGGTCCACGGCGGCGGCTTCTTGGATCTCGCCCGGGCGTGGAAGCACATAAAGCCCCGACGAATGCCGCGTCATCGACCGCTTGAGCAATGTCAGATCCAGCCGGTCGAAATTCTGGAGGAGGTCGGTCAGCGTATAGTTCGACGAGATATCCAGGCAGGCGTCCACCGAGCCAAACGCGAGGTCGAGGTCGAAAAGGAGGGTCTCGTTTTCCTTATACGAGGCCAGGGTCGAGGCGAGATTCACTGCCAGTGTCGTGCAGCCGACCCCTCCCGAGGCCCCCACCACGGTCACGATCCGCGCGCCCCGGGAGGTCGATACGTCCTCGTCAACCTTGGGTTTTACCAGTTTGCTGAAGGTCTCGAGCAGCTCC
>JAKBAP010000467.1 GCA_021808995.1 Planctomycetota bacterium
GGCCGCTCCCCCGGCCAGGACCGCTCGTCGACTCGGCTCGCCTGATTCGGCCCGGACTGTCGTTTGGCTCATCGTTGAGAGACTCCCCTCGCGAGGTATGGGATCGGCCCCGAGATCCTCGCCTCAAGGCCGTATCAAGAGAATACGCCGATCACCCCTGGGAATCGAGACGTCGCCAGGCGCGATCCCCGTTGGGGCGATACGTGTCCACTTGACCGCCGATGGATAAGATGGTCAATCGTGGAGAACGATCAACACCAGGAGGGTCAGCGCGCGATGGCGATTACGAAGAGCGAGACGGCGGAGCCGGAGTCGGCCCGGCCACGGTCGGCGATCCACGGCCGCAAGCGGATCACGGCCGCCCTGCTGGTCGCCATGATGGTGACCGCGCTTGAGCAACTCGTCGTGTCGCCGGCCATGCCGACGATCATCGCGACGCTGAAGGGGTTCACGATCTATCCCTGGGTGATCTCGGCGTATCTCCTGGCCTCGACGGTCAGTACGCCCATCTACGGCAAGCTCGCGGACCTCTTCGGCCGAAAGCGGGTGCTGCTTTTCGGACTCGGGCTCTTCGCGCTGGGGTCGATCCTGTCGGGACTGGCGCAAAACATGGGCCAATTGATCGCCATGCGCACGCTCCAAGGCCTGGGCGCGGGTGCCGTCGGGCCGATCGTGCTCACCATCCTGGGCGATATCTTCACCCTTGAGGAGCGGGCCAAGGTCCAGGGGCTCTTCAGCGCGGTCTGGGGGCTTTCCAGCGTGGCAGGACCGTTCCTGGGAGGCTATTTGACCGACAATCTCGGCTGGCGCTGGGTGTTCCTGGTGAGCGTTCCCTTCGCTTTTCTCGCCATCGGCATGCTGCTCTTCCACGACGACGAGCCGCCCCGCGAGCGCCGGACCGCCCCAATCGATTGGGCCGGGGCCGGGCTCCTGACCGCGGGCATGACCACGATGCTCTGGATCGTGCTCGATGGCGCGAGGCTCTCGACCAGCTCGACAATGGGCCTGCTGGGGCTCGCGGGGATGCTTCTCATTCTCTTCATACTCAGGGAGAGGGTCGCGGCCGACCCCATCTTGCCCCTTGACCTCGTGACCCGCCCGGTGATCGCGGCCGCGCTCGTGGGAAGCCTCATGATCGGCGCGATCCTGTTTGGGCTCGACGTCTACGTCCCGCTCTTCGTCCAGGGGGTGCGTGGGGGCGGGGCGACGCAGGCTGGGCGGGCGCTCATGCCCTTGTTCCTAGCCTGGGCGGTCAGCGTGGCCGTGGCGGCCCGCGCGGTCGTCCGATTCGGGTTTCGCAGGGCCGGAATCGTGGGCTCCGCGCTGGTGACCTGCGGCAATCTCTTGCTCGTGGTGGGGACGATCGAGCCTGAATACTGGCGGGTCTGTTTCGCGATCGGGCTGATCGTGGTTGGGTTCGGGATGGGGCCGGCGTCGCTCTGCATGATCCTGGCCGTGCAACACTCGGTGACGTGGGGCCAGCGTGGGGTGGCGACAGGGGCGGTGACGTTCCTTCGCACGATCGGCGGCGCGATGGGCGTGGGGCTCCTGGGGGGGCTTTTGGCCAGCGAGCTGGGGAGCCGGTTACTCGCGGCCGGCGCGATCGATGTCGACGTCGCGGCCGCGCTTCGGCCCGAAACTCATCGGCTGTTATCCGCCAAGATCCTCTTGCTCGTCCAGGCCATGCTGGGGCTGGCCCTCCGCGATATCTACCTGGTCATCGCGGGCCTGGGATTGGTTTCGCTCGTCTGTACGATCTGGCTGCCGGGACGGGGCTCGACGGCGACTCATCCCTCGGTCGGGAATCGCGAACAACTCGCCGAGGAAGGGATGGCGCTCGCGGCCTCGGAATTCTGAGTCCGAAAGGCATTGGGTGCCTTGAACCCAGAAGTTGCCTCTTGCCAAACGCGGCCACGGTTTACAAGCTATTCCAGATGATCCGACGTCGCGGGTTCATCGGGACCCGGTTGGCTTCTCAATTCTTCACGGGTACAACCATGCCATTCGATCCTCGATGCTCGATTCTAGGATTACTGATTTCCTTGTTCGTTCATGGGTCACTCGCCGCCGGCGAGGGGGCCGGCTCGGGCGTCGATCGGTCCGGCATGGATGAAAAGGTTCGGCCGCAAGACGACTTTTTCCGCTACATGAACGGCGGCTGGATCGCCAAGACCGAGATCCCCTCGGACCGGGCGCGGTACGGCTCGTTCGTGATCCTCGGCGACAAGAGCGAGGCGTCCCTTCGCGAGATCATCGAGGCCGCGGCCGCCTCGACAGGCGCGGCCCCAGGATCGAACGAGCGCAAGGTCGGCGATCTGTACGCCTCGTTCATGGACGAGGCCCGCGCGAACGAGCTCGGCGCCAAGCCCATCCAAGGAGACCTGACGCGGATCGCGGCGATCGCCGACAAGAAGGCGTTCCTGCTCGAGACCGCCCATCTGGGCCGCCAGGGGGTCCAGGGGCTCATGCGAGACTCGGTCAGCAACGACGCCAAACAGTCCGACCATAACATCTTGTACCTGAGCCAGTCAGGCCTGAGCCTGCCGGACGAAGCCTACTATCGCGACCCCAAGTATCAGCCGATCCGCGAGAAATTCACCGCCCATGTCGCGCGAATGCTGGAACTGGCCGGGTTCAAGGAACCCAAGGCCGCCGCGGAATTGATCCTCGCGATCGAGACCGACATCGCGAAAAACCACTGGGACCGGGTCAAGAACCGAGACCGACTGCTGACCTACAACAAGATGAATCGCCAGGAGCTCGCGAAGCTCGCCCCCGCGGTTGACTGGCCGGCGTGGCTCAAGGAAGCGGGCGCTGATGGGGCGAATCAGGTGATCGTGCGCCAGCCGAGCTTTTTCTCGGGGCTGTCCGCGCTCTATGAGAAACGCCCTCTCGAGGACTGGAAGACCTGGCTTTCATGGCAGGTCGTTCGCGACGCGGCCCCTCTGCTGTCGGACGCGTTTGTCAAGGAGGACTTCGCCTTTAACGACCAGACCCTCGCCGGCACGCCCGAGCTCCGCCCACGATGGAAGCGCGGAGTGGCCTTCGTCGGGAGGGCCATGGGCGAGGCCGTCGGCCAGATCTTTGTCGCCAAGCATTTCCCACCCGCCGCCAAGGATCGCATGAAGCAACTCGTGGCGAACCTCACGGCCGCCTACGAGGAAGATATCAAGGACCTCGAGTGGATGAGCCCCGAGACCCGGAAAAAAGCCCTCGACAAGCTCGCGAAGTTCAACCCCAAGATCGGCTATCCCGACGTCTGGCGGGACTATTCCAAGCTCGAGACCACCCGCGATGACCTGGTCGGCAACGCGCGCAACGCCGCCCGGTTCGAATCGGACTGGGACATGGGCAAGCTCGCGAAGCCCGTCGACCGCAACGAATGGCACATGACCCCCCAGACGGTCAACGCGTATTACAACCCAACGATGAATGAGATCGTGTTCCCCGCGGCGATCCTTCAGCCGCCGTTTTTTGACATGATCGCTGACGACGCGGTGAATTATGGGGCGATCGGGGCGGTGATCGGCCATGAGATCGGCCATGGATTCGACGATCAGGGCTCGCGGTCCGACGGCGACGGCAATCTGGTCAACTGGTGGACCGACCAGGACCGAACCCAGTTTGAGAAGCGAACCAAGGCGCTCATCGCTCAGTACAGCGCTTTCGAGCCGGCCCAGCTCCCCGGCCAGAAGGTCAACGGTGCCCTGACGATCGGCGAGAACATCGGCGACCTGGGTGGGCTCTCGATCGCGTACAAGGCCTGGAAGCGTTCCCTCAAGGGCTCGCAGGCACCCGTGATCGACGGTCTGACAGGCGATCAACGGTTTTTCATGGGCTGGGCACAGGCCTGGCGGCTCAAATCGCGCGACGCGGCGATGGCGCGGGCGCTCGCGACCGACCCGCACTCGCCGGCGGAATTCCGCTGCAACGGCGTCCTGCGAAACATGCCTGAGTTTTACGCCGCCTTCGGCGTCAAGGAAGGTGATAAACTCTGGCTGCCCGAGGGGGAACGGGTGAAAATCTGGTAAGGACCACACCCCGAGCGCCTGCCCGTTTTCACGGTCAGTCGGGGTC
>JAKBAP010000040.1 GCA_021808995.1 Planctomycetota bacterium
CGCCGAGGTTGGCGGCATTGGCGTCTTTTTCCCGGGGACGAACGGCTACGCCACGTCGGAAAACTCAACGCTCAATACGCCTCTCTTGCGTAACAAGAAGATGCCCGACCTTTCCCAGGCGGCCGAATACATGGCGTTCGTCGCGGCTGGCGGCAGTAAGCAGGCCGGCGTTCCCTTTAACGGGCCCATCAATGGAGCGCCCGCCCTCCCCAATTTCACCGAGCCGTTTGGTCGGATCGACCTGGTCGGCATCACGCTCAATTTGTTTGGCAACGGCGGCCTGGAGGGGATCAAGAATCTCTTGAATTATGGGGCGAAGTTCGGCTCGGGGAGCCCCAACAACGGCACCGACTATCCCGTCGACCCCCAGGGGGACACCTTGCTCGCTGGCAAGGGCGTTCCCTATGGCTGGCTGGTGACCCCACACGCTAGCGGCAACCTGACCACGGCCGATGTTCAGTCGATCGTCGCCCGGGGCATCGCCGAGGCCAACCAGGTCCGCGCCCAGATCAGGCTCCCCTTCAACAGCACGGCCAAGATGGTCTTCGCCGTGAGCGACTTGAACGGCAACATCATTGGCCTCTACCGCATGCCCGACGCGACCTATTTCTCCCTGGGGGTGGCCGTCGCCAAGGCCCGAAACCTCGCCTACATCGATAACCCCAGCCAGATCCAACCCATCGACAAGATTAAAGGCGTTCCCGCCGGCACCGCCCTGACCGCTCGCACCCTGCGGTTTATCTCATTGCCCCACTATCCCGAGGGCATCGATACCAATCCGGCCGGCCCAGGCTCGATCCTGACCGACGGCGGCGTGACCAAGTTCGCGACCAACCTGGGCCCCCCCTTGCCGGCCAAGGCCTATCAGAGCATTCAGGGATATAACGACTTCAACCCCAACACGAATTTCCACGACCCCTACAACAAGGCCAACCAAAACGGAGTCGTGCTCTTTCCAGGCGCTTCCCCGCTTTATCAATACGCGAATCCCACCGGTAACGCCAAGAATCTCGTCGGGGCGCTCGGGGTTAGTGGAGACGGCGTGTTTCAGGACGACGATGTCACCGCGGAGGCGGCCCTGGCCTTCTCGCCCCCAACCGCGAAACGGGCCGATATGGTCAAGCTTCGGAACGTCCGCCTGCCGTTCTTCAAGTTCAACCGCAACCCCCACGTTCCCTTGAATGGCCCCAAGTACCCCGCCCAGGTCATCCATCCCCCGTTGCCGAATCCGCGAAGGAAATAGGCCAATCCCACCGGAGTCGATCGATGTCGCGTCTCAGGTTCCTCGCTGGCATGGTGATTCTCGCGAGCCTGGCTTCGTGCTTGAGCGCCTGGGCCGGCGACCAGGAAGAGGGGTTCCACCTCTTCGCGCGCCACCATCAGAAGAAGCAAGGCACACCCCCGCCAGGCCCCCCTCGCGAGATTCCCAATACCGATGAACGGGCCGGCTTTCCACGGACGATCTCCGGCCATCCCGAGCCCACCAACACCTCTGGGGGGATTGGCTACTACGTCGGCGGCGGCGTTCCTTTCGGAGCGCGCCACGGAGACGGCCCCAATCGATTGGAAGGAACCTGGGGCTGGGACGAGACCGGCCACGGTTGGTTTCGCCGCCGCGTGCTCCTGGCTTGGTCGCATGGGCGTAGGTATCAGGGGGGCGTGGGTGCGTATCGAACCGATGGCGCGGCCGCGCCCGACGTCATCTTCGCCACCGCCAGCATCGCCAACAGCCTCACCCGCCGCAAGAAGACCGAATCCCACGAATGAGGGCTCGGAATGACCAGGCCGACGCGACGTCCACGGAAGGCGGGAACCGTCCAGGGCGATCGTCGTACCCGTTGCGACCCGCTCGGCCGCTTGGCTAGGATGCGAACTGGTGGCGAGACCGAGCCAAATTCATCCGCCGGGCGAGAACGCTCGAATCACGACGAGAGCTCACATGAATAAGCAAATGATCGCCTTGCTGGCGGCGGGCTTCCTGATTGTCGGCGGGGCCGTCGGCGCGAGCCGGCCTGGAGACCAGGATTCACCCTGGATCGAGCTCGTCGGCGAGGACGAGCTCGGAGCCTGGAAGGCTCCTCACGGGCAGTGGCGGATTGGGGGCGACGCCCAGCCCAATCCCAAGGATCCCCAGCGTCTGATCGCGACCGCCGGGCGAGGGGTCATTGTCAACGGACCCACTGGCAAGACCACGAATCTCTTCACCAGCAGGGATTTTGGCGATATCGAGGCCCATTTCGAATTCCTGATCCCCAAGGGATCGAACTCCGGCGTCAAGCTCGAGGGGCTCTACGAAATCCAGATCATCGACAGCCATGCGAAAACCAAGCTCGACGGCGCTGACTGCGGTGGCATTTACCCCCGCGCGGAAATGCTCCCCCGATACCACCACACCGATCAGGGCGTCCCACCCAGGGTCAACGCCGCCCGCCCAGCCGGCGAGTGGCAGACCCTCGACATCGTGTTTCGAGCCCCTCGATTTGATTCGCAAGGAAACAAGACGCGCGACGCCCGCTTCGAACGCGTCGTGCTCAACGACAAGGTCATTCATGAGAATGTCGACGTGAAATACCCCACCGGGCATTACTATCACATGAAGGAGCGTCCCCGCGGGCCAATCATGCTCCAGGCCGACCATGGACCCGTGGCGTTTCGCAAGCTCCGGGTGCGCGAGCTCAGCCCGGCGACGACGAATTGACCATCGGCTCGGCCTGTTGTTGCTGCCCTTGCTGCTGACGATACCCAACCTGCGAACTCAGCCTGGGACGCGGCTGCCGCGCCTGCGACTGAATCCACGAGGCAACCGACCAAGGTGCCTGCGAGACCGACCAGTCGCTCCAGTCGTTTGGGACCCGGTCGATGGGGTCGATCTTCACGCTCACCGCGATCGTCTCGTCGGCCCGACCTTTCCAGACGCCTCGGTTGGGTGGCACGTCGGAATAATCGCGGCCCACGGCGATCTTGATATAGTCGTCGTTGGTAAACACGCCCCGGGTTGGATCAACGTCCACCCAGCCCCCCTGGCCAGACCAGACCTGGCACCACGCATGGGTAGCGACCTCTCCCTCTTGCCGCACATACCCGCTGACATAACGCGCGGGCAGCCCAACCCCGCGACAGGCCGCCAGATAGAGGTGGGCGAAATCCTGGCAGACCCCACGCCCCAGCCTGAGCGCCTCCGCGACGGGAGTTCGAGCGGTCGTCACTTTCTTTTCGTAGATCAACGTGGATCGGACCTTTTCCCCCAGGCTCTGGACCACGTCCAGGACCCTTCCCGACGGCCGATCCAGGCTCGCCAGGAAGGCGTCGAGCTCGCTCGAGGGACGAGCCAGCGGGCTCGGTAACGCGAATTCGATCGTCTCAAGGTCGTGAAAGTCCGTCGGCGAGGGGTCGAACGCCCCTTGCAGCCGGAGCGCCGGATTGGGGTCACGGTGCGTCCGCACAATCGACGTCGCCCGGATCAAGAGCTCCCGATACGGCGTCAGGATGTTGAAAAGATCGACCCGATTGCCAAACCCGTCACGATACAGGGTCACCGGCGCGGCCGGGCTGATGCGCAGGTGAAAACCAAGGTTCGTCTGCTCGTCGTCGGATGGGGGGGCGGTCCGAACCTCGAACACCGTCTCGGACACCGGCTCGGAATACGTTAGCCTCGTCTCGTGCTGAATGCGTAAAAGCATGAACAAGAGCCTCGTTGAACCGATTGGAATAACCCGCGACCGCCCGCGAACCCTTGATCACGACAAGAAAAACGAATGCTGGATCTCAAGCCCGACCTTGGAACTGGTCGTCTTGACGCCATCGAGAAACGGGACCAAGCCTCGCTCGAAGATCTCGCCTACGTCGATGTACCGGAGCTCGCCGTCGAGCCGACCCAGGAGACGTTCCGCCTCGTTTGCGTATTCGTCGTCGTCTCCACCGACGATCTCCTGGAGCGATTCCCGACAACAGGCCACGCAGAAGCGAATCGCCCGGGGAAAATCCGGATTCAGGACCAGGAATCGGATCACGCCCAAGGGTTCCACCCGATCGCGCTCGACGCGAAGAAAGGCGGCGTAGGCCGAGCAGCTCCTGAGTAACCCGGTCCAGCGCACGATTTGCAGGGCGAGGTTGGCGTCGTTTGAGCCCTGGGTGAGGGAGAGGCACTTGGCGTGGAGGATTCGCCCCATCACGTCGACCCGTTCGAGATAACGGCCGAGCTGGACGAAATGATAGACCTCGTCGCGTGGCAACGTGTTGTGCAACAAGCCGTCAAAGAGGATGCACGACTGCTTGATCCGCGAGTAAAACGAGGAGGGGCTGGCGTGAAAGCGCTTCTGGGCGCGCTGGCCGCAGAGATAGAGGTAGAGCCGATTGACCTCGATCCAGGCGTCGACTCCCAGGCTTTCCTGCGCCCCGCGGGCATTTTCACGAGCGCGGGCGATCATCGAGAGAATCGATTGTGGATTGGCGCGGTCGAAGGTCAGGAAATCCAGGACAGCCCCGCGATCTAGGCTGGTGCGCGTGGCTTGAAAAAGCTCGCGACACGAGAGAATCTCGAGCGCGATCTCGACGGGCGAGGAGCCGTCCTCGACCGCCAGGCTCGGCGCGTCGAGCTCGAGATAAAGCCCGATGTCGAGCAGTCGCGCGACGTTCTCGGCGCGCTCGAGATAGCGGCTCATCCAGAAGAGGTTTTCGGCGACCCTGCTGAGCATCTCAGTTCCTCGCGAGCAGGTCGGGGGTTTCCTGGGGGGCGGCCCGAGTTGGCGACTCATGCAAGACCCACGTGTCCTTGGTCCCGCCCCCCTGCGAGCTGTTCACCACCAGGCTCCCCTCGGGAAGCGCGACCCGCGTCAAACCCCCTGGCATGACCGTGATTTCCTCGCCATAAAGCACGAATGGACGAAGATCGATGTGCCGGCCGTCCAGCCGACCACCCACGAACGTCGGATGACGGCTCAGGCTGATTGTCGGCTGGGCGATATAGCCCCGAGGATTCGCCTGGATCTTTCGCGCGAATTCCTCGCGAACCGCCCGCGTCGACGCCGGTCCAATCATCATCCCATAACCCCCCGACGCATCCACCGCCTTCACCACCAGCGAATCCAGATTCGCGAGGATGTGGCTCAGGTGCGCGGGGATCAGTGGGCGAAACGTCTCGACATTGGCCAGAATCGGGTCTTCCTTGAGGTAAAAGCGAATCATGTCCGGGACGAAGGGATAGATCCCCTTGTCATCCGCGACGCCAGTTCCCAGCGCGTTGGCCAACCCCACGTTCCCCGCGTGATAAGCCCCAATCAAGCCCGCGACCCCGAGCATGCTGTCGGGGCGGAACGAAAGCGGATCCAGGTAATCGTCGTCGATCCGGCGATAGATCACGTCGACCCGCTCGAGGCCGCGGGTGGTGCGGCGAAAAATCTGACCCCGGTCGAGCACCAGGTCTCGCCCCTCGACCAGCTCGACCCCCATCTGCCGCGCCAGGAAGCTATGCTCGTAATAGGCGGAGTTGTAAATCCCCGGAGTCAGCACGACGATGGTCGGGTCGTCGCAGCCCGGCGGCGCGATCCCCCGCAGGACCGCCAGCAACATGTCGGTATAGTCGTCGACCGGACGGACGTTGTATTGCTCGAAGAGCAGGGGAAAGACTTGCTTCATGACCTGGCGGTTCTTGAGGACATAGCTCACCCCGGAGGGAGTGCGGCAGTTGTCCTCAAGCACCAGGAACTCACCACCAACGTCGCGGATCAAGTCAATCCCCGACACGTGAACGTAAACATCGCGGGGAACCTCGAGCCCCACGCACTCGCGTCGATAGCCCGACGCGCCAAAGACCAGCTCCGCGGGGACGACCTTGTCCCGCAAAATGTACCGTTTGTGGTAGACGTCGTGGATAAACAGGTTGAGCGCCCGCACCCGCTGCTTGAGCCCACGCTCGATCTTGTCCCACTCCGACGCCGAGACCAGCCGCGGGATCGGGTCGAACGGGATGATCCGCTCGACCCCCTGATCACGGCCGTAAACCGTGAACGTGATCCCTTGTTGCCGCATGGTGAGGTCGGCGACCTTGTCCCGGCGCTCGAGCTCGTCCGGGCCGAGCTCAATCAGCCGCTCGTGAAGGGCGGCGTAGTGAGCCCTCGGCACGCGCGGAGACGCGAACATCTCGTCGTAAGCCGCGAGTTGATAGCGACCAAACAACGCCTCTTCCTGGGGCGATCGTGACGCCGTCTGAATCATGATGGATAAGAAGCCGAAGCTCAAGTCTCGTAAATGGCGAAACCCACGAATCCACTCGAAACGACCAGGAACCCACTCGCGGACGCGGCCCAGGGGAGGAAGGGTCGGCCGATCAGCGAACAGGGGTCGGTCGCGGGTTCCTCGACGCACCAGTTCGTCGTGGTTGACGTCGCTAATAGGATTAAGACGTCGAGCGCGAAGGGCGATCGACGCCGCGAACGACTTCCTTTCTATCAGTTGGTTCGCCGACAATCCAGACGGAAGGCGTTCGCAAGAGCGTGATTGGTCGCTAGAATAAGTTCCTCGGAGTTGAGGGATTCGCTAGGCTCGTCGACGAGGCGATCGCACCATGGGCCGACAGGGCGGGATTCAGTTGGTTGTCGGGATACTCGGGGTGGCGGTCTTTTCCACCACGCCCCCCGGCGTCATCGCCCAGCAAGAGCACGGGGTGCTCGCGGGCGTTCAATATCTGAGAGGGCACGCGGCCAGCCAGCGCATCGGCGAGACCGCCATGATCGCGCTGGGACTGATCAAGGCCGAGACCCCGGCCGCCGATCCCACGCTCCAGGCTTGCGTCGCCAAGCTCAAGGCCAGGTTTAGCTCAATCGCCTATGAGCCCGAGCTTACCAACGGCACCGGGGTCTACGAGGCCGCCGCCGTGGCCATGGTGCTGACCAATCTCGACGCCGAGGGGAATCGCCTCTTTATCCAATTGATCGCGAGCTACCTGCTCGGCCAGCAAAAGGCCAACGGCTCGTGGGACTATACCTCGCGCACGGCTGGCGACGCCTCGATCTCCCAGTACGCCGTTCTGGGGCTCTGGGAGGCGGCCAACGCCGGGATCGACGTCCCCCCCACGGCCTGGGATCGAGCGGCGGCCTGGTATCTTTCAGACCAGAGCGCAGCCGGAGGCTGGTGTTACCACCGCGACGAGGCCGGCCATCCCGACACCCTCTCGATGACCGCGGCCGGGGTGGGCAGCCTGCTCATCTGCCAGCGCCAGCTCCAGAAATACCGCGGCGAACGCACGGCGACCTCCAAGCTCCTGAAGCCGCTGGTGACCGAGGGAATCCGGAGTGATTACAAACCCTCGGTCTCCAACGCCTCGATCAATGCCTCGGTCAATCGCGGCATGAGCTGGATCTCGGCCAATTTTTCCCCGAACAACCCCACCGTAACCGGCCAAACGCCCTATTATATGTTGTATGGTCTCGAGCGAATCGGGGCGCTTTCCGACCGGCAAACCCTGGGGAGACTGGACTGGTACGCGAAGGGGCGGGCGTTTATCGAGTCGACCCAGAAACCCGACGGATCCTGGACCGGTGCCCATGGTTCCGAGATGAACACGGTCTGGGCGATCCTGTTCTTGACCAAATCCACCGCGAAGACCATTCAGCGCGTGACGATCCGGCGGCTCGGGGCGGGGACGCTGCTGGGTGGGCGGGGATTGCCCAAGGACCTGTCGTCGATGACCGTGGCTGGTGGACGGGTTGTCAGCCGGCCGATGAACGGCGCGATCGAGGGGATGCTGGCGATCCTTGAGGACCCCCGGGCCGAGCAAGCCCAGGCCGCCGTGTCGGGGCTGGTCGAGCGCTATTTCAACGAGGGGCCCAGCACCCTGCGTCCTCACAAGGCCCGGTTTCGCCGCATGCTCTCGGAGCGCGACCCAAGCCTGCGCCGGATCGCCGTCTGGGCGCTTTCGCGGACCGGTGATTTCGACGTCATACCGACCTTGATCGACACGCTGACCGATCCCGAGGAAGAGGTGGTGACCGCGGCCCGCCTGGGCCTCATGCTGATGTCGCGCAAGAGCGAAGGCCTGGGCCCCCCTTCCCCCTCGACGCCCGAGGAACGCAAGCAGGCCGCCCTCCGCTGGCGAGCCTGGTATCGCATGATCCGCCCCCTCGATCAGGAGGGGGAGGACGATGGCGGCCCGGTCGCCGGATCGAAGTCCGCCCCACCCCCCGACGCCCAGGAGGCTGGAGTCGCCAAACCATGAGCACGTCCTTGCAAACGAAGGCAAACGCGACCCCCGAGCAAGAGCCCGAGGAGCTCGAGGTCAAGGTTCTGGGCGAGTCCAAATTCGACCGCGTGACCTCGATGCTCATGGCCATCGTGCTGGGTGGGTTCATGGTCGTCGGCTGGCTGGGGGTTCTGTACCTGAGCAATCAGGCCTTCGCCGGCCGGGTCTCGACGCCCCTGGAAATCATCGAGGTTTCAGGGGGGGGCGGGGGAAGCCCCGATGGAACCGTCGGCTCGACCGAGAAGATCGACGTCGCGGGGGCGGACGCCGCCGCGGCCGCCTCGAATAACGAGGAGGTCGCGAGCGATTTCGAGCAGCCCTCCGTCGAGCAGACCCCAAGCGCCATGATCGAGACCGCCACCGAGGCTGGTCAAAGCCTGGCCGAGGTTGACCTAGGCGCGGTCATGCCCACCGGCGGACCGGTCGCCAGCGGGCGCCGTTCCTCGAAACTCGGCACCGGTGGGCCCGGGCTCGGCTTTGGACCAGGCGACGGAGGCGTCTCGCGCGAACAGCGCTGGAGCATTATCTATAATCCAGGCCAATCGCCAGACGAGTACGCCCGCCAGCTCGATGCGTTTGGCGTTCAGCTCGCCGTCGTCGCCGACCAGAATCAGCTCCGATACGTCTGGAACTTCTCGAGTCCCAAGCCCGATACGCGATTCGGGTCGGGCCGGACGGATAATCGGCTCTATTTCCTGTGGCAGGGACGGGGGCGGAAAGCCTCCGACATCACCCTCCTTCAAAAGGCCGGTATCACGGTCGGCGAGGGGGTCGTCTTTCAGTTCTATCCCGCCGAGATCGAACGTCGGCTCGCCGAGCTCGAGGTCCGTTATCGAGGGCGGCAGCCCGCCGAGATCCGGGTCACCCGGTTTCATGTGATCCCCAAGGGAAACAGCTACGATTTCGAGGTCGCCGCCCAGGAAACCCTGCGTTAGCCGTTCCATCGCCCGCGCGTGCCGGGTCGGCTCCATCGTTACCGTCTTCATGGCCAGTACTGGGAAAAGAGTCTCCGCTCCATGGCAACGATCGAAGTGAAGGACGGACAAGGGCGGGTTCGGTTCGTGGAAATCTCGCGCGATCATCCCGTGCTTTTTGGCGCGAGCGTGAACTGCGACCTGCCCCTGGGGGGCGAGGGGGTACTGCCGGTCCACGGCCGGATCCGATGGAAATCGGGGCGATACAAGATCGAGGCCTCGCCCGACGCGGAATTCGTGGTTGTCAACGGCCACCGGATGTCGACCTCGAGCCTGATCGAGGGGGACGTGGTGACGATCGGCCCCTGCCGGATCATCATGAAAAAGGTCGAGGCCGAGAAAAACCAGAAAGTCCCCGCCGCGTCGCGCTCGCCCGCGGCCGGCCAGCGCGGCGGTGAACCGGTCCGCGAGGCTCCCTTGACCCGCGGCCGACCACCGGCCGCGGCCCCACCTAAGCCCACCCCGGCCGCCAAGCCCGCGGTCGAGACTCCAAAGGCACCCAATCCGGTCCTCGTGATGTGGCGCGGGGTCATGGCGGTGTTGTCCAAGTATCTGGGCGAGGGACGACCGGGGGGGGACCGCGTCGCCACGTCTCCCTTGGTCATTGGGCTCGCGCTTTCGATCGTGCTCCTGGCGGGGCTCGGCTTCTGGCTCAAGACGGTCATTTCCGCCTCGGCGGCCGACCGCCTGTTCAATATCGGAGTCCAGAATTACGAGGACGGCGACTTTCGCACGGCCATCCGCGACCTAGGCCTTTTTATCCAGGATAATCCGAAAGACGCCCGGGTGCCCAAGGCTCGGGTCATCAGCGCCTTCGCGAATGTCCGCCAATATGTCTCGCCCGACGGCTCAACCTGGTCGACGGCCCTTGAGGCCGCTCATGAAATGGTCGATCAGACCAGCGGGATCGAGGCCTATCGCGACGTCAAGATGGACCTCGCCGACGTGGTCCTGCGGATCGGCGAGGGGCTCGCCGATCGGTCCCGGACGAGCGCCGACCACAAAATGCTCGACCTGGCCGAGGACGCGAAGGCCCTCCACGCCCAGGTCGCCGGCGAGCCGGCCGTGGAGCTCCTGACTCGATCACAGCTCCCCACCAAGCTCGCCCGTGCCAGGGCCGCCGTCGAAAAGGCCGAGTTCCGGGCCAAGCTCCTGGGCGAGATGAACGACGCCATCATGGCGGGATCGCCCGCGCGGGCCTATCAGGCTCGCGATGACCTGCTCGATCGCTATTCCGACCTGGCGCGCGACATGGACCTGATCCGGGGCATGACGTCGGCGAATGAACTGGTTCGCAAGGCTGTCACGGTCGACACCACGAGGCGCTCGGCGGAGCATTCCCCGCGCGCGGAGCCGTTAGGACCAGCGCTTTCGCTGGCGGTTCGCGAGGGGGGTCGCGCGGCCCCGGTCGCGTCGCCCGGCGCGGGGGTGGAATCGGCCAGGACGGTCTTCGCGCTGGCGGACGGGTTCGCGTTTGGGCTCGATGGCGCGACGGGCAAGCCGCTCTGGCAGTTGCCGGTCGGGCTTTCGTCCCGACTCGCTCCCCAGGCCGTTCCCGGCGATGACACGGCGATTCTCTTCGACGCCCGATCGAGCGAGCTCGAACGCGTCGACTCCCGGACCGGCAAGCTCCGCTGGAGGTTGAAACTCCCCGAGCCCGCCATCGACCCTCCCCTGGTTCTGGGAAATCAACTCGTCCAGGTCATGCCCAAGGGGGACGTGCTCTTTATCTCACTGGAATCCGGCGAGCTGCAGTCGACCCTCAGGATTGGCCGCCCCCTGGCGCGCTCGCCCGTCCATGACGAGTCGGGTCGAAATCTCTACATCATGGGCCGGCAGGATTGCATGTTCGTGATCTCGCGCGATCCCTTGGGTTGCGTGGCCGTGGAGTACCTGGGGCACGCGGACGCCTCGATCGGTTGCACGCCGGGACGATTCGGGCGTTTCCTGGTCATCCCGGAGAACGACTCCCTGACGGACGGTCTCTGGCACATCCTGGTGGTGGACGAAAACGGACTTCATCCCCGACCGGTTCAGGAGGTCAAGGTATCGGGATGGACGTGGGACACGCCCGCGTCGGCCGGGGCCGTGGTCTGGTCGACCGGGGATCGCGGCGGATACGAGGCGTTCTCGGTCGGCGATTACGCGGCCAAGACTCCGTTTCGTTCGGTGGCCCGACTCACGCCGGACGATCGATCGACGGGGCCGACCTTTGGGCTGGCGCGATCCGAGCGCGAGCTCTGGCTCGCCGGGGGTCATCCCGGGCTCTACACCCTCGACATGGAGCGCGGGGCCATCGAGCCCAAGGCCACGTTCACTCGCCCGGGCCCAGCGCGCGCGCCGATCCAGCAGGTCCCAGGGTTGGTCGTGGCCACCTTTACCGACTCTCGAGACGGGGGCGCGGCCGTCTGGGGGCTCGACGCGGAAACGGGCGAGATCGCCTGGAAAACCGGCCTCGGCATGGAATGGCCCACGCCAATCGAGGTCGACGCGTCCGGCAACGCCAGCGTGGTCGGACGAGACGGCCATCGAGTCACCTTCAATCAGACCCAGGCGGCCCAGGGTGGGTTTCTGGAAACCGCGGCCCCCATCCCCGGCCGGTTCTCGCTCCCCCAGGGAAGCCGGCTCGGCTACAAACAGGGGGCCAAGACCCTCGACATCGTCGTCCCACGGGCACTCGGTGACACCCTCTGGATCGAGACCGATCAAGAAGGCCCTGGCTGGCGGAAGGTCGTGCTTCCGGCCGAGCTCGCCGCCCCGCCCGTCGTCTGGGGGGGTGGGATTCTCGCCCCTGGGCGTGATCAACGCATCTATCTCGTCGACCCGATCACCGCCCGTCCGATGGCCGAGCCGTTCATTCCTCGCTTCGACCGCGAGCTCCAGGGAGAGCCCCTTGCGCCGGCGATCATCGACGCCGACTCGATCGTGGTCGCCGATAGTGTCGGCCGGGTTCGGAGGCTCATGCGAAAGACAACCCCCACCGAGCGACTGACGGCGGAGGCCGAAACCACCCTCGACAAGCCAATCATCGCCCCCCCCACGTCGACCGGGGGCGCGGTCATCGTGGTCACGGCCGACGGCAAGGCCAGGTCCCTGGCCGCCCGCGACCTGAGCCCTGTCGGGGCCTGGCCGCTCGAGGCACCCTTGGCCGGGCCGCCGCATGGTCGGGCAGGGGGGGCTTTCGTCGTCGATCAAGCGGGCGGCGTGATGGCCTTCGACAAGGAAGGCCGGCGCGTCTGGTCGATCAATCTGGGCCACCCGGTCGTCGGCCAGCCCTTCACGAGGGACGACGTCGCCCTCTTCGCCACCAGCGACGGCGTGCTCCATGTCCGCGCGCTCGCCGACGGTGCCACCCGCGCCCGCGAAAGCCTGGGCGACGTCCCCGCGGGGGGACTGCTCATGATCGGCGGCCAGGCGGTCCTGGCCTCGGGCAAGAGCACCCTCCGTGGACTCACGATTCCCAAGAACGCCGCCGCGCAGCGCTAAATCCCAAGGGCCCATCTCATGCGCGTTTCTCGACTGATCCTGAGCTTGGCTGGCGTGATCGCCCTGATCGCGGCGTGGTCCAATCCCGCGATCGCGCAAGACCCTCCCGCCGGCGCTCCCAAGAACCTGCTCCGATCCGAGCCTTTCGATCGGGTCACCCTGATCGATGGGACCGTCCTCCTGGTCGATCCGGTAAGCCCGCGGCCCTTGCCTGTCATCGACACCGCCAAGGAGCGAGACCGGAAGCGCAAACGCGACCCAGGCGTGATTCCCGAGGAGGGAAACATTATCCCCGGCAAGGTCACCAAGCTCGACCCCGACGCCCCCGATGAAGCAAAAATCGATGACAAGGTCCGCCTGCACGCGCTCAAGCCGGCGGAAGGCGAGATCAGCGATTTCGAGGTCAAGCGCTCGGACATCAAGCGTGTCGAGTATTTCGAGGATCTGCTCCTCGAGGAGAGCGATCGACTGGTGCTCGCGCGGGATTTTTCCCAGGCGTTTGAGTGCTGTCTCTGGGTCAAGTCACGCGATCCGAAATGGCCTGGGGTCGAGGATCACGTCAACCAGATCCTGTTCGCGGAAGGGAGCAGGGCCCTGATCGAGGCGGACGACGAGCGGGGCCAGCGGCTCTTGCGTGAATTGCTCTCGCGGAAACCCGATTATCCTGGCCTGATCGATCAGCTTTCCGGGGCCTATGCCAAGCGGATCACGCGATCGATCGAGCTCGAGTATTACAGCAAGGGGCGGCGGATCCTGCACGAGCTCGAGAGCTTCGCCCCCAAGAGCCTCGCCACCCGCGAGATGCGAGCGCGATTCGTGAACCGGGCGACCAGCCGGCTCGAGGCGGCGGAGGGCAAGGATCCGGCGACCAGGCTCGACGCGATGACCGACGCCCTGCGGATCTGGCCGACCCTGGATGGGGTCGAGGCCAAATATCGCGTGCTCTTCGCGACCATGCCAACCCTCGAGGTCGCGGTCGTCGACGTGCCCGCCCCCCTGGGACCTTATGGCCACTCGCCGGCCGACCTTCGGACCACCCGGCTGATCTATCGCCCACTGCTCGAGGCCGACGACGACGAGTCGCGCCAGGGCAAGCGCCCAGGCCAGCTCGCGCAATCGATCGAGCTTTCCGACCTGGGCCGGAGAATGTTGATCAAGATCCGCGCCGACGTCCCCTGGTCCGATGGATCGCGGTCGGCCTCCGCGGTCGACGTGGCCCGCGACCTGACCGATCGAACCGACCCCAATTCGCCCCGCTATATCGCGCGCTGGGCCGAACTGTTGGACCGGGTCGAGGCCACCGACGACAGCCGGCTTGAGATCCGCCTGAATCGCCCTCCGTTACGGTCGGGGCCGTGGTTTCTGGGCCCTGTTGGGCCCGCGCACGCCGGGGCCGATGGCCGCGAGGCCTCGGCCAATCCCGATCGCCCCTGGGTCTGCGACGGCCCATTCACGGCCGTCCTGGCCAAGGCCGACCTGGTCGAATTCCGCCGTCGCGAACCGGGCAAGGGGGTGATGCGCATCCGGGAACTGCGCCAGCCCAGCCCCGCCGCCGGGCTAGCCAAGCTCAGGCGGGGGGACGTGAGCCTGCTCACGCGGGTGCCCCCCGACCAGGCCAAGGCCCTCGCCGCGGAGCCCGGGATCAAGGTCGGAGCCTACAGCCGGGCCACGATGCACGTGATCGCGCTCGATGGCCGAAACCCGGTCTTACGCCTTCGGACACTCAGGCGAGCGCTCTCTTACGCGATTGACCGCAAGGGGCTTCTCGAGGAGTTCGTGATCAAGCGCCCGGTCGACGAGCAGGACCGCCCCGCCGACGGACCGTTCCCGAAGGGCTCCTACGCCGACGCGCCGGGCGTGCCCCAGCTCGAATATAACCCCATGCTCGCCAAGATGCTGACCGCGGCGGCTCGCAAGGAGATCGGCGGCTCGCCCATCCAGGTGAAATTCGAGTATCCCCCCTCGTCCGAGGCCCGCGCTGTCGCGAACAGGCTCGTCTACGCGTTCAAATCAGCCGGTGTCGAGGTCCAGCCCATCGAGGTCGGCGAATCCCAGCTCGAATCCGAGCTCCGGGCCGGGCGAAAATTCGACCTGGCCTATCGCGCGGTTCGCCTGGATGAGCCGGTTTCGGGCGCGGGCCCGCTGCTCGTGCCAGGGTACGACGCCCCCCCGGGCGCCAATTGCCTGGCCTCCGCCGCCAGCCCCCGGATCCTTCAGCTTTTGCTCGAGCTGGAACGGACCGTCGACTGGCCCTCCGCCCGCGGACTTACCGTCCAGATCGATCGCGAGTCGCGCGATGAGCTCCCGGTGATTCCGCTCTGGCAGATCGTCGACCACTACGCCTGGCGCGACCGGCTCAAGGGGCCCGCCAAGACCGCCAACCGTCTCTATGAACTGATCGATACCTGGGAGATCGCCCCATGGGTGGCCAAAGACCTCGAATCGTCCCCGTAAGCCTCCGCTCGACCTCCCTGGTGCCCATCATCGCCCTCGTTCTGGGGGGGTTCGCGCCGGCGATCGGGGCCGAGGACGCTCCCCCGAAAGCCATCGAGTCCCAACCCTATAAGGTCGCGGTCTCGCTCTGCTGCGCGCCGGGGGCACGAATCGACGAGCTCGGCCGCGAGCGGCTCTTGCGCGACTGGCAAAACCTGCTCCGCCGATTCGTGGGCGCGCCCTGGAATGTCATGGTCGAGCCCGCCGCGAGCCCACTCGCGCTCCTCGACCCCGACGATGTCAAGGGGGAGGCCTTCGCCAAGTACGCGAACAACGACAAGGTCTGGCTGATCCGTCTCCAGCCAGGCGCCGAGGAGGGGCTGGTCTTCGTCGGCCGTGAGTATGACGTCGCCACCCGGCGGCTGGGCTCGTTGCTGGTCCATCCCATCGCCGACTGGGAAGACGCCCCCCGTGAGCTGCTTAGCTTCAGCTTGGAGCTCTTCAGCCCCACCGCGATCATCACCGGCCAGGAAGGGGGCCGGGCCATCATGAACGTCCGAGGGGCGGCCCTCGAGCCCGCGAGCTCCATCGGCCAGGTCGTCGCCAAGGGGATGGTTTTCCTCCCCCTGCGACTGGTCTCGCTCAAAAAGGGGGGGGTGCAAATCCTTCGAATCCCCTTTACCTATCTGCAAGTCGAGAGCGTCAGCGGACCGACCGCCCGATGCGCGATCGTGAGCGCCCTCTCCGATCCCTTCACCAAGCGAATCTCCCGGCCCAACTCCCTGGCCGCGATCGCGATCAAGCCCGGCGCGAGCCGACTCAGGCTCCGATTCACCTGCAAGCCCAACGGCGAGCCGGCGTCGGGCTACATCGTCACCTCGCGCTCGCCAGGCCAGAACGAAGCCCGCGAGCTCGGCTCGACCGACCGCTCCGGGCGGATCACCCTCCGCCCCGGGTTCGCCCCCTCGATCGTCGTGCTGAGGCTGATCGCCGGGCGCGTCGAGCCCCTGGTCGAATTCCCGATCATGCCTGGCGAGAGCGGCGACGAGCGGGTGATTCCCGTCGACCCCTTGCCGCGGACGGTCGCGCTTGAGGCGAGCGTGGACGCGCTCCGGGACCAGGTTGTCGATCTCATTGCCCTCCGCGCCCGGCTCGAGGCCCGGATGAAAGCCCGGCTCGAAGGCGAGGACTGGGACGGGCTGAGCGAGGCAATCGACGAATTCAAGACGCTTGCCCCACGCGAGAAATTCGCCGAGACCCTCACCAAGCTCAAGGACGCCGCCGCCCACGAACAGGCCGAGACCAAGAAAGCCGTCCTCACCCGGACAGCCCAGGCTGAGCTCGCCGACCTTCAATCCATGATCGACCGCTATCTCGACGACGATCTCTTCAAGGCCTACATCGACGCCCTGGACCGGGGCCGATCCGGGGCGGCCAAGAAACCGGTCGCGAACGCCGCGGCCAAGCCCGGCCAGCCCAAGCCCACGCCCGCGCCAGTCGCGACCGCGCGGCCAACCCAGCCGGCCGCGCCCGCGCCAGCGCCCGCCCCGCCCGCGGCGAAACGACCCCCCAATCAACCCCGAGGCGATGCGAACGTCCCGTTCTAAACGGGGACGATCGAGCGCACGCTCTGGCCAACGAAAAAAGGGCGAGCCGACCGGACGGGCCCTCTCGAGTGGGACCCTGTCGCGATCGTCTCGCCCAATGGCGGCCACGGGTACGGGCGCTCGCTCAGAAGACGTCCATCTGGAAGTGGCTACCCTTGTAAAACCGTTTCTTGGTGCTCCAGTCGTGCCATCCGTGCGGATGGCGGAACATGCCAAAGACCCGATAACCGCCGTATTCATTGCGGTAGTAAGGGCCCTGAATCTGCGGCATGATCCGCTGCTCGCGAGGATAGCGATACCAACCGTCGTAAAGGCCGTTATACTCAAACCCGTTGCCAGGAACCTGGGGCGGGACATACGGCCAATGAAGATAATCGGTCCAGTCTTGAGCCTGGACCGACCCGACCCCGCCAAAGGCCGCGAAGGCCAAGGCCAAGGTCGTCACTTTGAGCCAGGAAAAACGCGACACTAGACACCTCCGTGTAGGGAACATGATCCCAAACCAGGCTAGTATGCCACCAGAATCCGCCATGGGGTGCCGCGAAGGCGAAATCTCGGAGCACGGAGCACGCATCATGCGGAACCTAGCGATCAACCAGAACGTTCGGGTCGTACGACGCCTCATGAAGGCGCTAACCGTGCTCGTCACGATCGGCCTCGGCACGAAGGCCCAGGCCCTCGATGACGCCAACCAGGTCCCCGAACAAGACCGCTTGAAACAGATCGTCGCCACGCTCGCCTCCCCCGAATTCGCCGGCAGGAGCGGCCCAGGAGGCGAAAAAACCGCCGACTATCTGATCGAGCAATTCAAGGCCCTCAAGCTCGCCCCTCTGTTCGATGGCGATTACTCACAATCCGTCCCCGGCCTCAATGCCCGATCCCCTAGGGGTCGCAATGTCGGCGGTCTCCTTCCCGGCCAGGATCCCGCCCTCCGCGACCAGTGGATCGTCCTCGCCGCCCATTTCGACCACCTCGGAACGCGCGGGGGACGCTTATACCCAGGCGCGGACGACAACGCATCCGGCGTGGCCATGATGCTCGAGACCGCCCGCTCCATCGCCCACGGCCCACCCCCCAAACGAAGCATCATGTTCATTGGGTTCGACCTCGAGGAAATCGGGCTCTTCGGCTCACGCTATTTCGTCGAGCATTCCCCGGTCCCTATCGAAAAAATCGCCCTCTTCATCACCGCCGACATGATCAGCCGATCCCTGGCCGACGTCTGCCCCCAGCACGTCTTCCTGATCGGCTCCGAACACACGCCCACGCTCCGCGATTGGGTCAAGGGGGCAAAAAAAAGCCCCTCCCTGACCATCGGGACCCTGGGAGCGGACCTGCTCCTCCTCAACCGCAGCGACTACGGCCCGTTCCGGGCCAAGCGTGTCCCGTTTCTTTTCTTCACCACCGGCGAAAACCCACGATACCACACCCCAAACGATACTCCCGAAACCCTCGATTACCCCAAGCTGGCCCAGATCAGCCAGGTGATCCACCAGATCGTCGCCCGGGCACTCGTCGAGCCCGAGCGCCCCAAATGGCAGGACGTCCCCAACAACCCCTTTGACGAGGCCGTCACCATCCACGACGTCCTGAAGCGGCTCGCCCTCAACAAGGACAAGCTCAAACTCGGGCCGGCCCAGCTCTTCGTGATCAACACCACGCTCGCGACCCTCGCCCCGATCATCAAGCGAGGCTCGATCACCCCAGACGAACGCGCTCGCGTCATTCAGCAGGCGCGGATCGTGTTGTTCACGGTGCTGTGATCGGGGGTCGGCTCATGCCGCGGGCGTCCGACCGCGGATGTTGGTACACACGTCTTCACGTTGGGGCACGGGTGCCTCCATGCACTTCCTGACCTCGTCACGAAGCTCGGCGGAAAGAGCTTGCCAGTCGATCGCGTCCTTTTCGGCGGCCCTGCGCACGTAGATGCCCGGCTCGTTGTCACGGTACAGCACGAACCCCGCCGATTCCATCAGAGTCCGGGTGTCGTGAGAGTTGGTCATGGCGTTGTTCATTTCGTAGCCTCCAAATCAGGACCACGTCAGCGCCAGCCACAGGGCGGCCGCGCATTCACGAGCCGCGTTCTGGATCGGCTCGCTCGTGAAATCCGCGCTCAGATCCACATTGCTGTCGAAATTCAGAACACCGATCAGGGGGTTCTCCGTCTGCTCTCGATCCAGGTTGAGATGATCCTGGTCGAAAATCGGGACGCACAAAAGCGAGATCAAGTCATCGCGAACCATCGCTTGCTGGTATTTCGTCATCCCCCAGCTCTGATAGTTTGACTTTGCCTCCACCAGGTCGCAGTACACGAAATCATGCTCTTGCCAGCAGCAACCGGTCGCGCCTACTCCGATACCGAATTCTAGTCGGTCGTCGGCATCCTCGTCCATGTTATAGCTGTACAGGATCCTCAGTCGGTCCTTGCCGTTCGGTAACGCCACGTTGACGCGAAGGTGGAGGTCGCTTCCTCGAGCGAGGCTCTTGAGCATGGCCGAGTGAATCACTCCAAGGACGCTCGAGATCCGATCCGGGTTTTGAGGGCCGATGTTTTTCTTGAAAAACTCTCGCGCGTGATGCAGGCCGTCCCGATACAGGTCGTCCTTGGTCTCGGAGTCGATCCCGAAATCGAAGGTACTCACGCGAACCCGGATCGGAATGGTCTGAAGATTCGCGACCTGCCGGGTCTCCAGGAGCGCATCCCCCGCGAGCGCGGTCGTGAACAGCCGCGTCGCCAGCCCGAGCAAGGTACTCGTGTCAGCGCCTTGGCCGGTGCCCTTTTCCACGAGCTTGAACCCCAGGGTGTGCGGTGAGC
>JAKBAP010000468.1 GCA_021808995.1 Planctomycetota bacterium
CCGTTCGCGCCGGCCAAGACCGCCATCAACGCGATGACGACAACACTGACCAACGGATGTTGCCGATTGATGGTCGAGCGAGGATCCTCCAACTCCGCGAAATGCAGTACGATCTCGTCCAAGGAAACATGCCGACTGTCCACTATCGTTCATTCTCCACGCAGCGTCTCAAAGGAAACAACATGGAGAATGGTACAAAAGCCAGCACGCCGGCGCAACTCTACCTCTTACACTCAGATCACTCAAAGCGCGCGCTGGCCCTGAGACATCCCTCCGGTCGCGGTGTTCACCCATGCCGTTTGGTGTGCCGGCCGCCGACGAAGCTCTGGAAGACCAGGTTGCCGATCTCGTCGGTGGAGCAATACGCGGCCACGCCCCGTGAGACGCGGGCCATCTCCTCGACGAAATTCACCAGCCCCAGATAGAAATAGTCCTCGATCAAGGCGAAGCTGGAGACCCGAATCCCCGAGTTCGCGCATCGCCTGACCTCGGCCAGGGTGTGAACGGCGGTCTTCTCGGCGGGGGGATAGATGAGAAGGACCTCCCGGCCCTCGAGATGGGCGGTTGGCTCGCCGTCGGTGATCACGATGATCTGCTTGTTGGCCGCCGCCTGACGATCGAGCAGGCTTCGAGCCAGCCGCAGCCCCGCGTGGATATTGGTGAAGTGCTGCGGCACCCGGGGTGGGAGGTTGTCAAGGTCGAAACGTAGGTGGATCCGACTGTCAAACAGACTTACCGGCTTGGGCGCTGAGTTGAGCAGGTCGCGCTCGTTCATGACGCTCGCGAAGCTGTAAAACCCCACCATTTGCAACGAATCCTGGGGATAGCGATTCCGGACCATTCCCTGAAGCGCGAGCGCGACCTTCTTGGTGGTGTAATACTTACCGTAACGATTCATGGAGCCGCTCATGTCGATCAAGACCACGGTCGCGCACCGCGTCTGGAACTCGGTCTCGTGGACCATGTAGTCCTCGGACGAGAGCTTGATCGGCACCCCGCCCCCCTGGCGGACATAGGCATTCTTGATCGTCTCGTGCAGGTTCAGATTGGCGAGCGAATCACCGTAAACGTAAGGCCTGACGTCCTCGAGCGTGACATTGCCTGGTCCCTTGTCCGGCGTGTCGTGCCGACCCAGTGAGTCGCGGCGAAAGCTCTGGAACATTTCCTCGAGCGCGCGGTCCTGAATCCGCCTGGTCCCCTTGGGGGTGACCCGCCAGCGGCCGTCGGAATCCTTCTCGATCAGCCCTTCTTTTTGGATGAGCTCGACGATCTCGGGCGATTCGTCGTCGATTTCGTCCATGCTCTGGAGCACGCGATCGCCGTACTGGAGCAAATACTCGCTGATTTGGTCAAACGCCTTGTCGGCCGACTGAGGCAGGAATTCTTGCGAGCCGTCCCATTTCGAATACTCATAAAGCGACATGACCACCCTCCGAGGGACGTGCTTTAGCCTCTAGCGACGATACGCGGTCACGCCCGGCTTGGCCGATTTATTGAGCTTATTGTGCACATGCAACCCCTCCAGGAGAAACTCGGCCGCGCTGGCGACGGCGGCGTCTCGGGTTTCTTGATCGGCGGGGGCGGGAAGGGTCTTGGCGGCCAGTTCCTCGGCCCGTTTCTTGAGGCCCGGCGGCTTGGCGATTCGCTCGAGCACCACCCGCGTCGAGAGCCCGTCGCCAAGCTCGAGCGATTGGCCCCCTTCGAAATAATCCACGACCTGGCGCAATTCGCGAAGATCGGCGTGGACCGTGACCAGGTTCTTGACCGCCTCGCCAATCAGGCGCAGGACGAGCTTGTCTTCGTGCCCCTCTTCCTCGGACATCAGGAGCTCGAGCTTGCCGCGGGCGCTCGCGGCGATGGCGCCGAGGTCGGCGATCCGGGGCACGACGGCCCGCTCGCGATTCAAGATCGCCCGCCGCTCAGCGCTCGAGACCACGTTTTCCAGATTGGAGATCGACATCCGGGCCGACACCCCCGACTGCTGATTCACATGGGGCGACGACCGCGCCAGCCTGGCGACTTCCTCGACGATTTCCTTGATGTAAACCGGAATCGCGGGCACCGCCGACACGCCTCTGGCAAGCCAGGCGTTCTGGTCGTTGATCGCCATTCCGATCTCTCGCGTAAGCGGATAATGCGTTCGGATCACCGAGCCAATCCGATCCTTGAGCGGCGTGACGATTCGGCCGCGATTGGTGTAATCCTCGGGATTCGCCGAAAAGACCATGCAAAGATCGAGCTCGAGGCGTACCGGATAACCGCGGATCTGGATGTCGCGCTCCTCGAGCACGTTAAACAAGCCCACCTGGATCTTGGGGGCCAGGTCGGGGAGCTCGTTGATGCAAAAGATCCCCCGATTGGTTCGCGGAATCAGGCCGAAATGCATGGTGAGCTCGCTCGAGAGGTAACGTCCCTCCGCGTGCCTGATCATGTCCACCTCACCGATCAGGTCGGCGATGGTGACGTCGGGGGTCGCGAGCTTTTCGCGATACCGTTCCGAGCGCCCGACCCAGTCGATGGGCGTGGCGTCGCCCCGATCCGCGATCAGGTCGCGCGCGGTTCGCGAGATCGGATGGTAGGGGTGGTCGTGGACCTCGGATCCGGCGACGATCGGGATCTCGGGGTCGAGCAGGTCGACCAGCTTTCGCAGCATTCGCGTCTTGGCCTGTCCGCGCAGGCCCAGGAACAAGATGTCGTGCTTCGAGAGAATCGCGTTTTGGATCTGCGGCACGACCGTTTCGTCATAACCCAGGATGTCGGGAAACAGGGGCTCGCCGGTTTCGAGCCTGGCGATGAGGTTGCGCCTCATCTCGTCCTTGACGGATTCGAGCCGATACCCGCTCGACTTGAGCTCACCCAGCGTCCGAGGCCGATCCGCGCCCATCAATCGCCCACCCCCCGCTTGAGATTCGATCGTCGCTGAAACTTCTCGTTGTCTAGATCATGCTAGACACCCGGCTAGGGTTCGTCAACGCGACGGGTTCTCGCATGTGCAAACCGGAGTGCGAACCGAGGGGTGATTCCCGCCTCAATAATTAAACAACCGGCTCACGCTCTCGCGGCGGTGGATTGAGATGATCGCCTCGGCGAAGACCTTGGCGACCGAGACGACCGTGCAACACGGCGGCAGGGGCTCGAAACGGTGCGAGATCGTGTCGGTGAGTACGAGCTCCTTGATCGGGCTGTTCTTGAACTTCGCCGCCGAGCCCTTGGAAAAGACGCCGTGCGACACGCAGGCGTAGACCTCCTTGGCCCCTCGCTTCTTACAGCCCAAGGCCATCTCGATCAAGGTCCCGCCGCTGATCGTGAAATCGTCGACGATCAGCACGTTCTTGCCCCGGACGTCCCCCACGATGTCGAGCATCTCCGCCTTTTCATCATGGCCGCGACGGGTCTTGTTGCCCAAGACCACCGGCGCGTGCAGCATCTCGCCAAATTTATAGGCCTGCTTGCCAAACCCGACGTCGGGGGCCGCGACGACCAGGTCGGGGAGCTCCTTCGCCCGGAAATAATCAACCAGGACCGGCATCGCGTAGAGATGGTCGACCGGAACCTTGAAAAACCCCTGGATCTGCGGGCTGTGCAAGTCCATGGTGAGGACCCGATCCGCCCCCGCGGCCTCGATGCAATCCGCGCACACCCGGGCCCGAATCGACACCCGGGGCTCGTCCTTCTTGTCCCCCTTGGCATACGAAAAATACGGGATCACCGCCGTCACCTGGGTCGCGCTGGCACGCTTGAATGCGTCGATCCAGAACAACAGCTCCATGAAATTGTCGTTGACCGGGTGGTCCGTCCCCTGAACGATGAAGACATCGCGGCCGCGGACATTTTCCAGGACCCTGACAAAGACGTTCCCCTCGCTGAACATCACCGCCTCGGATCGCGCGACCCCCAGCCCGAGATAACTGCAAATCGCCCGGCCAAGATGGTCGCCAGCCCGGCCGGCGAAGACCTTGAGCTCGCCATACGGGTCTTTCTTGGAAAAGCCATCCTGGATGATGAGGGAGGTGTCGGTGGCCATGATCATTCGCTCCGCGTGGGTCGGATCCTGAGTTCGACGCCGAC
>JAKBAP010000041.1 GCA_021808995.1 Planctomycetota bacterium
GTGAGATCCCCAAGATGTCCGCGCTTCTCGGCGAGGGGGTCGCGACCTACACGGCCGCTCCTGAGCTGCTGAGCCGGCTCGTGGGCTTCCCGTTTCACCAGGGGGTCCTCGGCCATGGTCGCCGCGAACCCGAGCCGTCACTCGAGGAGATCCTCGGCCGGCCGAACCGACTGGGGCTCGTGGTTTGCCCCCGGCTCACGAATCCTGAAAACCTGGGCGCGATCGCGCGAATCGCCGATGTTTTCGGCCTCGACGCGGTCCTGGTCGGACCCTCTTGCCCAGACCCCTTTTCACGGAGGGTGCTCAGAGTCTCGATGGGCGCTGTCTTGGGCTTGCCGGTCGTGGAAATGAACGACCCGCCGGCCCTCGCCGATCGGCTGATCGAATCGCGACGGATCGAAATCTGGGGCGCGGTCGCCGACCCCGGGGCGAGCCCCCATGACATGGTCACGCCCCCGGAACGTTTCGCCCTGGTACTGGGCGAGGAAGACCAGGGGCTCGAACTCCCCTGGCTCGATCGTTGTCACCGGTTGGTGACAATCCCGATGCGGTCCGGGGCAAGCTCGCTCAACGTGGCGGTCGCCGCCGGGGTCTTGCTCGAGAGGCTGACTCGACCCTGGCGATAGCGAACCTGGCTCTCAGGTCGGCTTTTGGGCGTCTTGGCACGATCGATGGCCACTTTCCCGCAGTCTCTCGCGAATTGACCGCATCTTGAGCTCGACCATGCGAACGCCGCGCCCGATTAAGACCGCGATCTCGGCATTGCTGTACCCCTCGAGCTTCCAGATGACAATTCTCTGGAGGTCGACGGGAAGCCGGCGGCGTATGAGATCGATCTCCTCGGCGATCCCGACGAGAGCATCAGGTGGGTGGGTCGAGTCTTGAAAGAGATCGAGTGTCGAGACAGGCAGGGGCGAACGTGTCGTACACCGCTCGTGCCCCGAGACCTTTTCCCGCCGAACGTCGCGCCGCGCGGCGGTGTGACGGTTGGCGGTGTTGATGGTCTTGCAGAGGGTGATTCGCGCCAGGAGCTTCCAGAGCTCCTCGCCGCTGGACGGGGTTGCCTGGCCTTCGATCTGGCCCGCGAAGAAACTCGCGTAGGACGATTGCAGGATGTCGTCCTCGTCTTCCCGGCACCGGACGCGGATGTCGAGCCGCCGCCGGACCAAGGCGCGCAGTCGCGGCGAAAATCGCTGACAAATGAGACGGGCGGCCTCATCTCGGAGGGCTTCATCGGTCGATTTGAGATGCTCGACGCGGATGCTTACAGAGCCAGCCTCGCTCACGATGAAGCCTCCTGGAATGAGACCCGAGAACCTGGCGGTTAGCGACTTCGCTAGGGAGTACGCCCGGCTGCTCACTGGGTAGATCAACATCCAGGCGACCGCGCCTCATCGCCGCGAAATTTCTTTCGGGCGTTCGAGGAGATGGCTGATTGAGGACAACGGGCTAGCGCCCGGACGCCGGTTCGTGGCTCGGAGGCGACTCGGCCCCTTGGCTCGGAACGTGCTCGAGAGCGGCGATCGTTTCCGGGGAGGGCTTGAAATTGCCCGGTCGGTGGCCTTCCGCGATGGCCAAGGGGGTCCAGCCGTACCGGTTTTTTCGGTTCCAGACTTCGATTCGGGCCCCTTTATCGGCGAGGAGCTGGACGACCCTGGGAAAATTCTTATAGGCAGCCCCATGCATGGCGGTCTCGCCGTTTGAGTCGACCGCGTTGACGTCGAGCCCGTGCTCGATCAAGAGCGAGACGGCCTGGAGGGCCTCGGGTTCGGTCCCCGCGGTTTCCCCGGGCGCGAGGCAGCCCAGGCCGGCCGCGGCCATCAGGGTCGTGGAGTTTTCTCGATTCGTGATCCTTGGGTCCGCGCCCCGCTCGATGAGGCGGCTCATGAGCGGCAGGTCGGCGGTCATCGCGGCCAGCATGAGCGGCGTCGCCCCCGCCCGGCCCAGGACCCCTCGGCCCGAGGGACCACGCTCGAGCCGGGCATTCACGTCGGCGCCGTGCTCGATCAAGGTGTCGACGAATTCCAGGCTGGTCATCGAGCCCGAGCCGCTGGGGGGCGGGTCGCCGTCCTCCTCGTCGCCACGGTTGGGCTTGCGGACCCAGGTCAGGGTGTGAAGCGGGGTAAATCCCGACCGCTGGTCGTTGGGGTCCGCGCCCGCGATCAGAAGGGCGCTCGCGAGCTCGAAATGGCCGTTCTCAACCGCCAGGATGAGTGGGCTGGTCCCCCGAGCGGCAGCGCGAACGGACGGTCTCTTGGTGGGGTTCATGGCCTGGTTCACGTCCGCGCCGGCGTGGAGCAGCACGCGAACGACCTCGAGCCGCCCCTCGCGGGCCGCGAAACAGAGCGGGCTGAATCCCGAGGGCAACGGCTCGCGGAATTCGGCGTTGGCGTTGATGAGGGCCTGAACGACGTCGGCGTGTCCCTCGGCGGCGGCCCACATGACCGCCGTCTGTCCCCGATGGTCCTTGGCGTTGACCCGAGCGCCATGGGCCAGGAGCGATCTCACCGATCCGATCACCCCCGTGCGCGCCGCCGTCATCAGAGGGCTCTCGCCCCCATTCAGGCAGGCGTTCGCGTCCGCGCCGGCCTCGAGCAAAAGCGCGACCATCGCCGCGTTTCCGCTGGTCGCGGACAAGGAGAGCGGCGTCACGCCGTAGCGATTGGTCGCGTTGACATTGGCCTTGGCCTTGAGCAAGAGCCTGGCGGTCGCGAGATCCTCTCGATACGCCGCCCAGTGCAGCGCCGTCATCCCGTCGACCTGGGCCTGGCGGGGGTTCGCGCCCTGGTCGACAAGCGACTTCACGCGGGCCCAGAGAGCCTGCTCGGCCGCGTCGGCGACCGGTGAGTCGGCCGCCGCGATCCGTGGCATCAGGGCCACGAGGATCAGAGCCAACCCCCATCTGGTCGAGCGTGAACAAGCCATCGAAGCCGCCCCTCGTTGAGTGTTCTGGTCGATTCGAACCTAGAGCGAAAGGGGTTCGAACAAGTCGTCGACCTTGCCCTGACTGTCGGCGAAGGAATCGAGCCCGACGCCGACCTTATCGAGCAAGGTCAGATGCAGGTTGGCGAGCGGGGTTGGCCTGGCGTAACGGATGTGCCGGCCTCCGCGCATTTTCCCGGCCGCTCCGCCCGCGACCAGGATCGGCAGGTTGACGTGGTCGTGGAGGTTGGGGTTGCCCATGCCGCTTCCATAGAGATAGAGCGAATGGTCGAGCAGCGAGCCATTCCCTTCCGGGATGGCCGCGAGCTTGGCCAGGAACTCGGCGAACAGCGAGACGTGAAACGTGTTGATCCTCGCCATTCGGGCGACCTTGGCCGGGTCATTGCCATGGTGGGTCAAGGGGTGGTGAGGGTCGGGCACGCCGATCTCGGGATAGGTCCGCCCGCTGGTTTCACGGGCGAGCTGAAACGTGATCACCCGCGTCACGTCACCCCGCAGCGCAAGCGCCTGGAGGTCGAACATCAGCCGGGCGTGGTCGGCGTAGTCGGCGGGAGCGCCCACCGGACGCTCGAGGTCGGGGAGCGATCCAGCCTTGGCCTCGGTTTCGGCTTTTTGAATGCGCCGCTCGACCTCGCGAATCGTCTCGAGATAATGCGCGACCCGGGCACGATCGGCGGGTCCGAGACGGCGGTTGAGCCGGGCGATCTCCTCGGCCATTGAGTCGAGCAGGCCGGCGCGGCGCCTGAGAGCCGCCTGGCGATCGGCCGCGCCCCCTCCCTCGCCAAAGAGCCGCTCGAACACGAGCCGGGGATGCGCCTCCGACGGCAGCGGGGTCGTCGGCGAGGACCAGGAGAGATTATTCTGATACACGCATGCGTATCCATTGTCGCACTGACCGACGATCGAGAGCAGATCCATCGAGAGTTCGAGCGAGGGCAACTGGGTGTCCTGGCCGATGGACTTGGCGGCGATCTGATCGACGGTGGTGCCCAGGTGGTAATCGGTGCTCTCGGTGAGCTTGGCCTTGGCCGCGGAGAGGAACGAGGCGTTCGAGGTCGCGTGGGTGCCGGGGTAGGCGTTTCGGAGCTCGAGATTGGTGATCACCGAGACGTGTTTCTTGACCGGCTCGAGCGGGGCAAGGATCGGCGAAAGGTTGGCGAGGGAATCGCCCGGTGGCGTGAATCGCGCGATGTCGGATCCCATGGGAATATAGACAAACCCGAGCCGCCTGAGCCGCTCGGGCGCGGCCGCGGTCTCGGCCAAGGGAGTCATGGCCGGGACCATCGCGTCCAGGAGGGGGAGGCAGAGGGTGGTCCCGATCCCTCGCAAAAACGTCCTGCGCGGGAGCGCCTTTCGCGTGACGATCATTCGGATGTCCTCATTTGGAAAGGGACGCTGGTCACGATTCCCAGGATCAGCGACGAAAACCGATCGCCCTGGCCGCGGGCCTGGCGGACGATCCGGCGGATGGCCGGGGCGTCGTTTTCCACGACGCCGCGGCCGAGGGCGAAGGTCATGAGCTTTTCGGCGAGCGCCCCGACGAATGGATCGGGCCTCCCGAGCAGGGCCTTCTCGAGCCCGGCGACTCCATCGAATTGGCCGCCGCCCGGGAGGCCCCCCGACGAGTCAATGGGCTTGCCCTCCTCGAATTCCCGAAATCGACCGACCGCGTCGTAATGCTCAAGCGCGAACCCCACGGGGTCCATGACCCGGTGACAGCTCGCGCACGCCTCGCTCGCCCGGTGCTCGGCCAAGCGCTCACGCACCGAGAGCGACGACGAGACCGTGTTGTCACGAAGCGCGGGCACATTCGCGGGAGGGGGCGGCGGAGGCGACCCCAGAAGCGTCTCCAGGACCCACTTGCCCCGGATCACCGGCGACGTGCGGGTCGCGTAGGAGGTCGTCATCAGGATGCTTCCCTGCCGCAAGAGCCCACCCCGCGCGCTCACGCCGTCAACGGGCACGCTCCGAAATCGGCTCCCGTGAACATGGGGAATCCCGTAATGCCTGGCCAGCCGCTCGTTCAGGAAAACGTGATCCGTCCTGAGCAGGTCGAGCACGCTCCGGTCGTCTCGCACGATGCTCTCGAACAAAAGCTCGGTCTCGCGGCGAAAGGCTTGACGGAGGTTGTCGTCGAAATCCGGAAAGAGGCGAAGGTCTGGCGTGATCGAATCGAGATTCCGCAGTCGCAGCCACTGATCGGCGAAATTGGTCACGAGACTCCGCGAGCGGTCGTCGGCGAGCATGCGGCGGACCTGGCGTTCGAGCGTCTGGGGGTTCGAGAGCCGGCCGGTTTCGGCCAGGCTGAGCAGCTCGTCGTCCGGGATCCCGCTCCAGATGAAAAACGACAGCCGAGACGCGAGCTCGACATCGCCAACGCGGTAGACCGTCCCGGGCGCGAGCCCGGCGGGGTCGGTCTCGATGCGGAAGAGAAAGTTTGGATTGACCAGGATCGCGCTCAACGCGGCCTCGATGCCGGCGTCGAAATCACCCTCGGCACGGGCCTGGTGATGGAGCTCGAGCGGTTTCTTATAGTCCGATTCCTCCACCGGCCGCCGATAGGCGATCCGCATGAGCGGCCCCAGAATCGCTCGGGCGCGCGATTCCTCGTCGGCCGGCGACTTGGGACGGCTCGCGAACACCCGGCGTCGGCTGGGTGAATCACCAGGGCCCTGGTCGTCGTAAGGGCCGATGATCGAGATTTGATAGAGCGCGGGCGATTGGCGAGGGTGACGATGGAAATTGTAATGAGCCTGGTACGGCTGTCGCTTGGTTTCCATCAAGGACGACGATTGCTTCACGAACGTCGCGCCAACCCAATGTGGCCCCGCGGTGGCGTGGAGGCGGACCTTGAGATGGCGATCGGCGGTCTCGTGGTCGTGCTCGGAACGGGGAGGCGTGAGGGTAAAAAGCGCGAGCCGGCGGCGATCCAAGAGGATCTCGACCTCGTGTTCGCCACGGAGGCCCTCGACATGCTCGTTTCGGTCGCGCGCGAGCCGGAGCTCGACGTCGTATTCGCCGTCTCGGGGAAAAGTGTAATGGATGAGCGCTCCCCCGCGCGTGCCCAGGGGGAGCCCCTCCACGTGGTCTTCCTGCGTGATGTCGGGACGGACGCGAATGGTCTCGCCGTCCGGGGATCGAAGCGGACCACCGACGGCCAGGCGGCTGATCCTTCGCGCGGCGGCGATATAACGCTCGAGCAGCGCGGGCGAGAGGTCGCTGACAGTCTGGTTGTCGAATCCGCGGCTCGATTCGTCGGCGGGTAAGAGCGCGGTCGCGTCGATCTCGAGCGCGAGCAGGTCGCGGATGGCGTTTTGATATTCGGTCCGCGTGAGCCGCCGAAACGTCTCCGTCCGACCTGGACGCGGATGCATGTCGGCAGCGCGGTCGAGCGGATCGGTCAGGGCGTGGATCGCCGTTTCATAGGTCGGCTCGCTCGGACGATCGGTCCCCTCGGGGGGCATTTGCCTGGTGGCCAGCTTGCGAACGACCTTTTCCCAGACCCCGGAGTCACGGGCGAGGTTCCTGGGATCGAGCGAGACCAGGTCCAGCCCGGCCGACCTCCCGTCCCGATCGTGGCAATCCGCGCAGTGGTTGGCGACGAACCGAGAAATCCGCTCGGTCGCGGTAGGCGGGGGCTGATCCTGGGCCGCCGACCGGCACGCGAGCGGAAGACAGGTCAGTGTCAGAGTCCAGGCGGTCCTGCGCGTCATGTGCTCGGGCTCCGCTCTCGGGAAGTTCGGGGCTCAGGGTTTGACGTCGTCTTGAGGGACCACGTCCACAAGCCCGACGTCGACCCCTTGGCCCCCGGTGGTCTGATGGCAATGGACGGCGATTACGACCTTCGCGCCGGGCTTCAATCGGGCTCGCGCGGCGGGCAGGATCGGGAGCGGTTGATAACCGTTCAAATAGCCCTCCTCACGCGCCGCCAGAACGCCGTCGAGGTAGATCGCGACTCCCTCATCATGATAGACCGAGAGTTCAAGCCGATCCAATCGGGTTCCCTCTGGGATCACGACCTCGCGGCGGAGCCAGATATCGGGGGTGGTCCATTCGGTTCCGACGACCGCGCCCGGCGTCCCCCGGGCACCGAAGCCGCCGGGGCCTTTCCTCCAGCCCGAGTCGTCAAACGCCGGCGCGACCCAGCCGGCCTCCGGCCTTGCGAGCGAATACCGCCAGAGGGCCGGAACCCGCGCCGACGTCGCGACCACCTCGGTGATCCTCGGCGGCGTGGGGGCGAGCGCCCAACCTCCGGCCCTGGCCTTGTCACGATCCGCCCATTTCCTCCATGTCGTGCCGTCCTCGAGCATCTTGATAAAGACCCCGCCAATCACCGGCCGGGCACGCATCCCGTCGCTCGCCGGGTTGTCGGTCAGGTACGAGTCGACCATCGGCAGCCGCGCCGTCGTGACATTCATGTAATCATAAATGGGGTCGACGATCGCTCGAAAATCGGACTGAGTGTCCGCCATGGTCGCCGTCCAGAGACACCAGTCGGTCTTGGTCAGCCGGGTGCGGGAATCGAGCGGCGGGCCGAACCGCTGCATCCGGGTCTTGTAAAACGCGATTTCCTGGCGAGCGACCTCCTTGGGAAACACATCCAGACCCAGGAGCTTGTCCCAGACCAGGTTGTATTTTTGGCTCCATGAATTGGGCCGGTCGAAGGCGATGCGGTAGTGGTCCTTGTCGGCGGCGACCTGGGTCCAGTTCCGGGCGTATTCTCGGGCGAGGCTCTTGAACTTGGCCGCCGAGGCCTGGTCGCCACGCATCCGGCAAAGCTCTCCATACGCGGCGATCGCCAGGATCGCCTTCACGGAAAGGTTGGCGTTGTGGGCGAGGTGGCCCATGAAGTCGTCGGTGCAGAGCTGGTTTTCGGGGTCTTTTCCGTACTTCTCGAGATAGGCTTCCCACCGGGTGAGCTGGGGCCACCATCGCGAGGCGAAGTCGGCGTTGCCTTCCATTTTCGCGATGGCCGCGGAGAGCAGGATCATGTTCCCGCTTTCCTCGACGGGCATCATGTCACCCTCGTTGGTTGAGCTTTCGCCCCCCGCGTAGACCTGGCCGGTCGCCTGGGGGTATGTGCCCACATCGTGGGGGGCGAACGGGAACTTCCACCGGGGTGACGCGCTATAGACCAGGGCCGGGACGACCAGGGCCTTGGCGTAGGTCGGCCCCATGAGGAGGAACAGGGGGGCGGCGGGGTAGATCACGTCGACGGTGGCGACGCAGCCGTTGCTGCTGTTTTCCTTGGGGAAGAGCATGGGTTGCTTGTTGGCGTCGGCGGCGAGCCCGCAGCCCGCCAGCGCCTGGCGATAGGCGAGGGCGCCAAGCTGGGCGAAGCGCTCGCCGCCGGAGCGAGTCATATCGGCCATGAGCTCGGTGTCAAACGCCTCGCAACGCCGCGTGAGTCCCTCGAAATCGCGGTCGGCGGCCGTGAACAGGTCGGCTGGGGTCGCGCCGTCGCGCCTCCAGTAAGGGCGGAGCTTTCGGCCCAGGAAATCGATCGCGTAAACCTCGTCGTAGGCGATCATCACGCGCCGAGCAACCGGCTTTTGGCCCACGCGGCCAAGGTCGAACGCGAACGCCAGGGCGGGCTCGCGATCGTTGGCGGCCCGGGGCGGAGCCTGGTCGCCACCGGCGAGCGGCCGGCCCGCGGCGAAGGCATCGGCCAGACTCGCGCTCGAGCCCGCCGCGGCCGTCGCGTCGCCGGAGCGGGCAGCCGCGTAAACATATCCCCAATCAATCCGCACGTCGTCCCCCGCCGGTCGCAGCAGGGGCTGATCAACCGTCCCCGCGCGAAGCGCCGTCAGGTCACCGAACGACTCCTTGCTCCATTCGACCTTCTGATCGGGGGTATTGACGGCGAGCAGTCCGCTCGTGCTCTCGTACAGCGAGACCGCGTGCTCCGCGCCGTCGGCCGATTCGACGCTCCAGACCAAATAGGTGAGCGGCCGCGCTAGCACCTCGAGCTCGCCAGGCAACGCGGGCGTGAGAAACGTGAGCGAAACCTTGACCCCGGCCCCCTCGAAATCGTAAATGCTCCGGGTCGGCAGCACCCGTACGGCCGTCTGGGGCAGCGCGGGCACCCCCTTGGGCTGGGTCCCCATTAGGCGATATGCCTTGCCATCAACGCGGATCAGACCCACCAGGGGGTGCGGGTGCCGCGTCCAGTGGCGGGTCACGTCGTCGGTGAGCCGGTCGGCCATCGACCAGACGGAGAGATTCGGGTTGATCGCGACCAGCGGAACGGCGGGTGCCCGAAAGGCGGGCGGATCGGCGGACAGAGCTCCCTGGGCGAGCCGCGAAAAAACCACGAAAATCGAGACTGCGATCACTCGAGAGCTCATTCCGTCGGATCCTCATCACGGACGCGATCATTTCACCAACAAGTTGCTCCATCATACGGACTCTCGCCTGCCTGGTCTGCGCTTCACCCCCGGGCTGGCTTTCGCAATGGGAATACCCCTGGTATTGTGGAAGAGACGCCCACGAGCGCGGGAGCGCCTGCCCGTTCGGTTCGGTTAACGACCTGGGAGCCTGAAACCATGCCCTTCGCACCCCTTGCCTTGTCGTTGATCCTGTCCGCCGTGGCGGCCGAGCCCGATCCCGCGCGAGCGGCCCGAAAGCTCTACGTGGCCAGCTCGGCGGGCAACGACATTTTCGTGATCGACCCGGCCATCAACCGGGTGATCAAGCGTGTCGAGCTCGGGCCCGAGCCGCACGGCCTGACCGCGACCGCCAAGGGGGACGCGATTTTCATCACGATCGAGAACACCCGTGGTGACCATGGCGAGCTGGTGTGGTTTGACCCGGTCACGGACACGGTCACTCGGCGGATGGCCGTTGGTCCGCGCCCGAATCAGCTCGCGGTGACGCCGGACGGCTCGATCGCCTACGTCCCCTGTGATGACGCCACCTGGTGGGTCATCGACACGGTCAAGGGCGAGGTTCTGACCAAAATCGCCACCGGCGGCCGGCCGCACAACACCCTCTGCTCGCCCGACGGACGCCAGATGTACCTGGGGCCCAAGGGCTCGTATCACGTCCTGATCGCCGACGTCGCCACCCACAAACTGATCGGCGAGATCCCGACCTCGGACGCGCCCCGGCCGATTACTCTTTCCAGCGACGGATCACGGCTTTACGCCAATGTCGACACGCTGATCGGTTTCGAGGTCGCCGATATCGCCAGCCGCCGTGTGATCCACAGGGTCGAGGCCGAGGTTCCCGAGCAGCTCTTGCGTAAGGCTAGTAGGAGCCACGGCATCATCGTCCGCCCCGGTGACAAGGAACTCTGGATGTGCGACGTCTACCACGACCGGACCTATGTGTTTGACCTGACCTCCACGCCCCCCAGGCAAGTCGCGACGATCATCATGAAGGGGGGCGGCTACTGGATGACCTTCGCGCCCGAGGGGAACCGTTGTTACATCAGCGAACGAATCGGCGATACCGTCGCCGTGGTCGACGCCGACAGCCGCGAAACCATCGCCCGAATCCCGGTCGGAAAAGCCCCCAAGCGCGTGCTCATCGTAACGCCACCCGCCAGCGCCACGGTCGCCAGGTGACAGGGTCCAGCGTCGGATACTGGCTCTTTAAGCGAACATGAAAATCGAAATACGCCCGCGGCAGCGCCTTGACATCGTCCTCCTTGATCGACATCAATCAATGTAGTGGTTCACGGACAGGCTCCGCTGGAATCACGCGACGGTGATGCGCTTCGCGAGTGACGAGTCTTCGAATATAAATATTCTCATCTCTCTGCTCATGTTGATCTTCCTCTTGGGGCAAGGTGCCGCGAGCGCCGCGGTCGGCACGGACAAGGAGATCCTCCAGGCCATCGCGAACGGCTATGTGGCCAATCGGGAATGCGTGGAAAGGTGCAAGGCGACCCTCGTCGCTCGTGAGGGCAGGGCGCTGAACCTTGAAGCCGCGAAACGGGGAGAACTCCAGGATCCCGTCGAGGCAAGAGGTGTTTATCTCTGTGACGGTTCCAGAAAGAAATACGAACTCGTCCATGACCCTGAAGCGGTCAAATCCCATACGATCCCCGACCCCGGGGGGAAACTCTTCGCGCCTTGCGAGTTCAGGTCGATGCGGTTGCTGACGGACGGAATATCGATTCTAACCTATGTCCCAAGCTACAACCCATTTTCAAGGGAGTTCGATAAGCTAGCCTTCATCGAGGCGGCCGAGATACATCCACTGGGCGGATTCGCCTCTTTCCCTTTGAGCGTGGGCTTCAGGGAACCGGGCGCGAACGGCATCGCCGAGCAGCTCGGTCGATACGGATCCGACTCGAGGGGACCGCGATCCGTCAAGCTTGAACGAGACGTCTTGTTCGAAGGGCGGAAGGTCCATGTCGTCACCCTTGAATTCGAGGGCGGGGCCACCACGTATTGGATTGATTACGAGCGGGGATGCATTCCACCGCGGACTCTGTCTCGGACCGACGAGTTGGGCGATCTCTACGATGATCTGAATCAGCATGTCTCGCTGATAGGCGGCAAGATGTGGTTCCCCTCACGGAAGGTGAATTACTTCTATCCCGCCCGTCGCGTGAAGATTCTTGAAGTCGGGAGATTCAGATCGACCCGCCGATCGCCGACGCGGATTTCGAGCTGACGTTTCCGGAACCGGTCTCGATCCTCGACAAAGTCCATTCTCGGTCCTATAAAAACGCGGCGTCCTTTTCGTTGTCGAGGCTCGATCATCCAGACAAGGTGGCCTCGCGGCCGATTCGAATCACGCGGTCCGCCCCGCCGCCCGTCGGCACCCCGGTGCTTCCGGGCGAGATCGAGTCGTCCCGCTCGTGGATCACTTATCTTGCCCTGTCGATCGCGTCGTTCCTCGTCGTCCTTGTGATCTATCGCGTCGTGCGCGCGAAGCGAGGTTCCCATGTCGGGGGTGTTTGAGCGGGGCCGCTCGCTTCGGCGGTCGCGGTGGCGCCGACCCGCTATCGCGGCGTTCACGCTTCTGGAATGCCTGGTCGTCGTGTTCGTGATCGGTCTGTTGCTCGCCCTCCTCTTGCCAGCCGTCCAGCAGGCGAGGGAAGCCGGTAGGCGTCTGGAGTGCGACAATCATCTCAAGCAGATCGGGCTGGCCCTCCAGAATTACGCGAGCATCCACGGCGTGTTTCCCGCGATCAACTCGCTGTCGTTCCATGACGGGTTGGGTCGTCCCGCGACGGTACAGGAGTCGAGCCCGATTGTTCGGATGCTCGGCGAGCTCGATCAGACGCCGCTGTACAATGCATTCAACTTTTCGGGGATTCCGACACTGGGCGTCACTCCGTCCCAGAATCAGACCGTCATGCTGGTCAGTCTCGCCGTGGCGCTCTGCCCTTCCGATACCCAGCCCCCTGTCTCGGGCTATGGACGTATCAACTATCGCTTTTGCACCGGGCCGACCCCCTGGTGCGCGCCAAGTTCCCAGCTTCCCTTGTCCGCGGACGGCCCGTTTACGTCCGAATACTTTCGCTCGCCCGCGGATTTTCGCGATGGGTTGTCGAATACGATTGGCGTTTCCGAGCGCCTGGAGGGGGGCTGGATCAAGGACGCCTTCAAGCGGGACGGCGATTATTTGTTGGTCCCCGGCGGGTACGAGCGTTTAACGGCTCACACCGCCGACGCGGCCGTCGCTGTCTGCGCCGCCGCGCCGATCGACGGCCCGAAGGACACAAGGGCCGGTGAGTCGTGGGTGCTCTCCGGCTTCCATTTCAGCGATTACAATCACTGCGCAACGCCCAACCCCATTCAAAATGACTGCGCGCTCGACAGTTTCACCGACAGCCTTCACACCCGTGCCATCCATGCGGGAGTCTTCTCGGCCTCGAGCCGACACCCCGGCGGCGTGAATGCGGCGACCATGGATGGGAGCGTGCGTTTTGTCTCAAGCGGCATCAATCTCGCGATCTGGCGGGCCCTGTCGACTCGTTCCGGCGGCGAGGTCGTCGGGAGTGATTAGCGCAGGCTGAGAAACGGTTCTCGCCACCGAAGCCACGGCCCCCCGCACGAGAAACACTCGACCAGATGACTTTCTCCCGATCCAGAACAGGGCCCCCTGGGTGGGCGAATCGTCCGCGCGCCCGTTCACATCCTTGTCCTCAGCCTCACGACCGACACAATCGCCCTTGACCGAAGACCCTTGCATGTCAATAATACCTACCGTTCGGTAGGCGGTGCATGGATGTTTTGGGGGATCGGGGGGTTGATGGCGGAATTGCTGAAGGCGAGGACGAGCCCCGTTGCCAGACGGATCGCGCGGACGGCCGCGCGCTTGTTCGCGACCCGAGGTTACGACGCGACTTCGGTACGTGAGATCGTCGAGGCGGCCGGGGTCGCGAAGCCGACCCTCTACTACTATTTCGGGAGCAAGGATGGGCTGGCGCATGCCCTGCTCACGGTTCCGCTCACGGAGCTGGTCGAGGAATTGCGCCGAATTGTCGGGACCGTGGAAGATCCCATCGCCTGTTTACAGCAGGTCCTCGCGGCGAATTACGCCACCTGCCGGGACGACCCGGATTGGAGCCGGTTCATTTACGCGGTCACGTTCGGTCCCCTTTCGACCGAGATCGCCGGGAAATTCGAGGATTGTCGGTGCGATTTGACGAGCTGGATCGAGGCGGCGATCAGACGCCTGGCGGAGGCCGGCATCGTGGCCTGGGATCAGGTTGATGACTGCTCGACGGCGTGTCGAGGACTTCTTGTGATTTCAACTCTTGACCATCTGTATCAGGACAAGCCGCTCACCGCGGATCTGGCGAGGCGGCAAGTCGACCATTTGTTGCAAGGATTTGGCCAACCCCAATGGCGTACGAGCCGGAAAGAGGATCAATGATCGCGTCTGGGATCAATCTCCGCCGAAAAGTCGCGATCTCGCTCGGCCTTTCGTGCGTGGTCGGTTGCGGCGTGAGGCCGGCGGAGCATGTCGAGGTCAAGAAGGCCGATCGTGCCATCGCCGTGACGGTCGCCCCGCTCGAGCACCGAGTGGTCGAGCGCACGGTTGATGTCATCGGCACCCTGCGGGGATGGGAACAGGTGACGATCGGGGCCAAGCGCACCGGGCGAGTCGTCAAGGTTGAGCACGACATTGGCGATCGCGTCCACCCGGGCGATCCCCTGGTCGAGCTCGACCCGGTCGACGCGCGGCTCTCCGTCGACGAGGCGGAATCGAAATACCTGGGCGAGTTGGTCAAGCTCGGCATCACGCGACGGCAGGCCGAGGATTTCGTTCAAAAGTATGGCGTGAGCGAGGAATTGCTGATGGGGCATGTCGCCGACGAGGCGATCATGCGGGTTCCCGCGGTGGTCCAGAAGCGCGTGACCCTGGAAAAGGCCGAGCAAAACCTGCGCAGACAACGCGCCCTGACAGCGCGCGGGGCGGGGACACCGCAGGAGCTCGAGGACGCCGAGAACGAGGTCCGGACCGCCCAGGCCAATCACGACGACGCCGTGCATATCGCGCGAACGGTGATCGCGACGGCGGTCGCGGCCAAGGTCTCCCTTGAGCAGGCGCGCCAGACCCTCAAGGACACGGTCGTGAAGGTCCCGTCCCCGCATCTGTTGCCTCCCGGCGTCAAGGATCTGGGGCGAATTACCTACGGCGTGACCCATCGTCAGACCTCCGAGGGACAGATGATCAAGGAGGGGGAGGCGGTCGCCGAGCTCGTGATCGAGGACCCATTGCGGCTCTGGTGCCAGGTTCCCGAGCAATACGTCGGGGATGTCGCGCTGGGCCAGAAAGCGAGGATCGTGACCAGGGCCTACAGTGGCAAGGCGTTCGAGGGGGCGGTCGCGCGGATCAATCCCTCGGTCGAGCCCGCCAGCCGGACGTTTCAGGTCGAGCTGATCGTTTCGAATACCGAGAGGCTGCTCAGGCCCGGCGGGTTCGCCAGGGCCTCGATCATCGTCGACTCGCGGGCCAAGGCCGCCGTCGTCCCACTCGAGTCGGTCGTCCGGTTCGCCGGGGTGACCAAGATCTTCATCGTCGATGGCGGCTACGCCCGCGTGATCAGCGATGTCAAGACCGGGCGCGAGGGACGAGGCTGGATCGAGATCACGGGCAAGCTCCCCGAGACCGCCCAGGTCGTCACCTCCGGCCAATCCAAGCTCGCCGATGGCGCCGCCGTCGTCGTGCGCGAGCCGGAACCGGCCCGAAACGCCCCCCCGGAAGGCTCGCCGGAATCGACGCCCGCCCCTCTCAAGGAAGCGGATCGACGCTAGCCGCCAGGCACCAGAATCGCGACGCGAGGCGTGGTCCATCCCAACGGAATCAAGGTCGAGAATTCCATGACGCTTTCGGATGTCTGTATCAAACGACCCGTCTTCACCTGGGTGATCGTGTTGATCCCCGTGGTGCTGGGGATCGTCTCGTATTTCGACCTGGGCGTCGATCTGTTCCCGGACGTCGATTTCCCGGTCTGCACCGTCACGGCGGTGCTCAAGGGGGCGAGCGTCGAGGAGATGGAGACGACGGTCACGAAACCACTCGAGGACGTGATCAACACGGTCGCCGGCATCGACGAATTGCGGTCGCAGACCACCGAGGGGGTCTCGTCGATCGTGGTCCAGTTCGTGCTCTCGAAGGACGGCGACGTCGGCACCCAGGAAGTCCGCGATAAGATCAACACCATTCTCGCCGACCTTCCCGACGGCACCGACCCCCCGGTCGTCGACAAGTTCGACACCGGTTCGGTCCCGGTCATGACCATCGCGGTCTCGGGCCAGCGCGATTTTCGGGAGACGACCGAGATCGCTCGTAAACAGATCAAGGAACGCCTGGAGACGGTCAATGGCGTCGGCGCGATCAACCTGGTCGGTGGTCGCGTCCGGGCCATGAACATCGTCGTCGACACCAATCTCCTGGCCGGCTACAGCCTTTCGGTCGAGGACGTCCGGATCGCGCTTTTGCGGCAGAATCTCGAGGTCCCCGGCGGCCGGCTCGACCAGGGCTCGCGCGAGCTCGTCTTGCGGACCCTGGGGCGGCTCCGCGACGAGCGCGAATTCAGCGACTTGATCATCGCCAACCGCAACGGCTATCCCGTCCGGGTGCGGGACGTGGGGAAGGCCGTCGATTCCTTCGAGGAACAGCGCTCGCTGACCCGGCTCGATGGCTCGACGGCCGTCGGACTCGTCGTCCAGAAACAATCGGGCGTCAACACGGTCAAGGTCGTCGACGACGTCCGAGCCCGCCTGAAACAGCTCGAGGCCGGGCTGCCGCCAGACATCAGGCTGGAAATCATCCGTGATCAGTCGCGGTTCATTCGCAAGTCGATCGAGGAAGTGAAATTTCACCTCGTCCTCGCGGCGCTCCTGGTCTCGGCGACGATCTTGCTGTTCATCCGCGACTGGCGGACGACCCTGATCGCGACCGTGGCCATCCCGACCTCGATCGTCCCCACGTTTTTCTTCATGCGATACATGGGGTTCACGCTCAATAATATCACCATGCTCGCCCTGATCCTGGCCATCGGCATCGTGATCGACGACGCCGTGGTCGTGCATGAGAATATCTTTCGCCACATGGAGGAAGACGGCATGGACGGCATGACGGCCTCGCGGGTCGGCACCCGAGAGATCACCATGGCCGTGCTGGCGACAAGTCTCTCGCTGGTCGTGATCTTCATGCCGATCGCGTTCATGGGAGGGATCGTGGGGCGGTTTTTCTCGAGCTTTGGGCTCACCGTCGCGTTCGCCGTGATCATGAGCCTGTTCGTCTCGTTCACCTTGACCCCGATGCTTTGCAGCCGATTCCTCAAGCTCGAGCACGCCGACGGGCCGGCGCGGTCGAAATCGGGGCTGATCTACCGGCTCATCGACGGGTCGTATGGGTTGCTCTTGCGGCTCTCGTTAAGGAGCAAGATCGTTGTCGTGCTCCTGGCCGCCCTCGTCGTGGCGAGCACGGTTCCCATCGGACGAATCATGGGGCTCACGCTGATTCCTCGCGACGATCAGAGCGAATACGAAGTCTCCGTCACCACCCCGGAGGGCTATAGCCTCGACCGAACGGCCGCCGTCATGGCCGAGCTCGAATCGCGGCTCTGGACCCTGAAGGGAACCCAGCACGTCTTCACGACGATCGGCCAAACCGGCGGTTCACGGGTCGTCAAGGGAGAGGGAAACGTCACCCGAGGCACCATCTACGTCCGAATGAAAGACCTCGAGGAACGCGAGCCCGCGTCGCCCGCCGCCGGCTGGTGGGACCTTCCAGGCCGAGCGCGCCAGTATTTCGACGGGCCCCGGTTCACCCAGTTCGGTGTTCAGCGCGAGGCTCGAATGTTCCTTGAGGATTATCCCGACCTGCGCGTCAGCATCGACGATGTCTCGTCATTTCGCATCGGCAGCCGACCCCAGGTCTTTCAGGTCAGCCTCTCGGGACCTGAGCTCGAGAAACTCTCCGAATACGCCGAAAAGCTGATCGCGGGCCTGAAGAAAGAGCCAGGGCTGGTCGACCTCGACACCACCCTCTCGCTCCGCAAGCCCGAGCTCCAGGTCAGCGTCGACCGCGAGGCGGCCAGCGACCTGGGGGTTCCCGTCGGGACCATCGCCGACACGCTCAGGGTCTTGATCGGCGGCCTTCCCATCTCCAAATTCCGCGATGGCGAGGAACAATACGACGTCTGGCTCCGCGCGGATTCGCTCGAGCGCGAGACCAGCCAGGAACTCTATCAGATCTCGTTCCCCTCCCCCACCGTCGGACTGGTTAAGCTCGCGAGCCTGGCCAAACTCGTCGAGGACCGGGGCCCCACCGAAATCGAGCGGCTCTCCCGCGAACGAATCGTGACCGTCGTGGGCAATCCCGAGGGGATCGGCCTGGGCGAGGCGGTCAACCGGGCCGACGCGATCCTCAAGGAACTCAAGCTTCCTCCTCAATATACCTATGTCTTCACCGGCCAGGCCAAGACCCTGGGCGAGACGGGGTATTATTTCATCATCGCATTCGCGCTCTCGATTATATTCATGTACATGATCCTGGCCGCGCAATTCGAGAGCTGGACCCAGCCGCTCGCGATCCTGGCGTCGCTCCCGGTCACGGTCCCCTTTGGGATGCTCTCGCTCGTGCTCTTCAAGACCCCAATGGATCTCTACGCGATGTTCGGGCTCTTCATGCTGGTGGGCATCGTCAAGAAAAACGGAATCCTGCAGGTCGACGCGGCCAATCAGCTTCGGGCCTCGGGACTCTCGCGTCATGACGCGGTCATCACGGCCAATCACACCCGGCTCAGGCCAATCCTGATGACCACCGTCATGCTGGTCGCGGCGATGGTCCCAATCGCCCTTGGCACCGGCCCCGGGGCGGGCGCTCGCGCGAGCATGGCCAAGGTCATCATCGGCGGTCAGATGTTTTCGCTCGTGCTCGCGCTCCTGGTCACCCCCGTCTTTTACGTGATCCTCGACCAGGTCGTGAATGTTTCACGACGGCTCGGCATCCGTTTCAGCGTCGAGCCGACGAGCTCGCCAAACGAGCGGCCCGGCGCGACCTCGCGCGCTCCCATCGCGGTCGGCGCGTCCGAGACCAGAACTTGAAAACGTCCTGGTATCGACGGGACTTGACGCGGGTGTATAAGAGAATAATGGTTCGCGGCGCGGATTCCGCGATATCATGCTTTCCTTCGGGGGTCGTCTCATGAAATGGTTCATTCTGTCGGGTTTCGCTGTCCTGGTGATTTCACGGGTCGGGCTCGCGCTCGGCGACGACGCGATCAAGGGGGACTTGAAGGCTCTTCAGGGAGCCTGGTCGGCCAAGAGCGAGTCGGGCGAGGTCTCGTATACGTTCGAGGGAAAGACCCTCAAGGTCGACGCCCCGAGCCGGCGGTACACGATCACCGTCACGCTCGACGAAACCGCCAAGCCGCACAAATCGATCGATATGAAGATCGACGAGGCCCCCGAGGACGCGAAGGGAAAGACGAGCAAGGGGATTTACAAGATCGAGGGAGCCGACAGCGTCGTCATCTGTTTCAGTGGCATGGGCGAGCGACCAACCGAGTTCGTCCAAAATGGTTTTGAGCAAATCGTCGTGACCCTCAAGCGCGCGAAGGGAAAGCCCGCCCCGACCAAAAGCTCGGTCGACCGCCCCCTGCCCAAGGCCGCCGACGGTGATTCGCCTCTGCCGGAAGGATGGCCGGGCGCCACCCCGCCAGGCGCGATCGAGATCAAGAAATACCCCAGCTATCGCAGCGCGATCGCCAGGGCCAAGGACGCTCGCTCATCGGCCGGCAATATCCTTTTCTTCTCGTTGTTCAATCATATCTCAAAGTCAGGCATCGAGATGACCGCCCCTGTCGTGATGACCTACGACCCAAAGGTCGCCGAAAACTCCACCGCCAAGGGGAATCTCTCGATGGAGTTTCTCTACCGGAACACTCATCAGGGCAAATCAGGTCCCGGCGTGGGCGCTGTCAAGGTCGAGGATTTTCCGGAGGCGACCTTCGTTTGCCTCGGTATCCAGGGCGAGTGGAACGCGAAAGTCCTTGAGGATGGAATCGCCAAGCTCCACGCCTGGCTCGAGGATCATAAGTCGGAGTGGCTTCCCGCCGGCCCTCCCCGGCGTCTCGGCTATCA
>JAKBAP010000469.1 GCA_021808995.1 Planctomycetota bacterium
TACTCAAACTCGGACTCCGTCGGCAAGAGCCCCCCTACCGACGCCGCGTAACGCCTGGCGACCCGAGCGTCGACACCCACCGCCGGGTAGTGACGAGCCTTCTCAAGCTTGATCCCATACTCCTTCACCAGGCCGTCGAATGTCCGCTTCCAGGCCGCCATGAGCGCATCGTCATCCCGCCGGACATTGTCGTGGTAATACTCGATCTCGCCGTTCGTGACCTCGGATTCCTGGATATAATATCCTGGGATACTAACATAATGGGGCGTAAACGGGTTATTATAGGGATCGACCGCCGGACCGCCGGCCCGCGAATCACCCCGGCGAAAGACGCCCCCAGCGATGCGAATGAACCGGACCCCGTCGCGCGAGCGAACGATAACCCTGGGCCACGACCCGACCAGGTCGTCTCGCGAGGCGGCGTCCGGGGCATATCCATCGGGAAGATAGAGGCCGGCCTGATAATAGGTGAACGCGACACCGTCGTTTGACCGCCTGATATGGCTCGGATAGGCCGGGTTGTCGGGAGCCAGTTGTTCGGGATCAAGGGCGACGTAGCCTTCGGGAATCGAAAGCGAGCCGGTGGCTTTGGTGGGCGTCGCCTTGGGAGTGATCGCGACAAGCTCGGAGGGGGCTAACGGCGGCCGAGGCGAGCGATCGCGAAAGACCGCGAGCAGCCCGCCGCCGATCACGGCGAGCGCGGCCACGGCCGCCGCGAGGGTGCCCAGTCTTCTCGCCGGAGGCACGACCGCGACCGGCTCGTGAGCGACCTCCACGGCTGGGTCCACGCGGACGGTGGCCGCTTGGCGGAACAGCTCCTTGAGCTCGCGGGCCGTCGATGGCCGCAGATCGGGGTCTTTCTCCAGGCACTGGCTCACGACACGCTCAACGGCCGCGGGGATGGCAAGCGCGGGGTTGACCTGAGCAAACGCCCGAGGGATCGAATTCAGATGGGCGGCCAGCACCGTCATCTTGTTACCGTGGAACGGCGGCGAGCCGGTCAGCAGGTGATACAGCACGACGCCGGCCGAGTAGAGATCACTACGGGCCTCGACGGGGCGAGTCGCGTTGTCCCGGTCAAAGCCGCCACGAATTTGCTCTGGGCTCATGTAGGCCGGGGTCCCGACCAGGTCGCCCGCCCCGGTGAGCTCGACAGCGCCATCGTCCTCGATCATCTTCGCGATCCCGAAATCGAGGACCTTGAGCCGCGTCTCCCCCTCGCGGTCCTTGCGCTCGATCAGCATCAGGTTTGATGGCTTCAGGTCGCGATGAATGATCGGCTTGGACTTACCGGTCCGTTCGTCGGTGTGCTCATGGGCCGCCGCGAGCACGTCGCAGAGCTGGTCGACGATCTCACGGACCCGCTCAAGAGGCATCGGAGCCCCTTTATCGGCGTCCAGAATCTCTTTCAGGCTTCGTCCGCGGACGAGCTCCATCTCGATGTATCCCATCGAGTTGGCTCGCTTGAAATCATAGACGGCCACGGCGTGGGGGTGATCGATCTTGGCCATGAGCTGGGCCTCGCGGCGAAACCGCCGCCAGCCCTTGCCGCTCTGGACGAACTCGGGTCGAATCAGCTTGAGAGCCCGCTCGGCCTCCAGGTGCAGGTGCGTGACCCGCCAGACCTCGCCCATGCCCCCCATGCCGATCTTTTCGTGCAGGCGGTACTTTCCAAAAACAACGCGGCCAACCTCGAAAACAGGAGGCGGAAGCTTGTCCCATTCGTCCGTGCTCAGCGAATCGAGCGAGGGGATCGAGCCTCCATCGCTCGGGCTTGAGGATCCAGACGGCCCCTCGGGATGAAGCGTCGGTGCCTGGGTCGCCATGTCGGTCGGAGACTCGGTCGTGTCGTGCGAGACGGGCTCGATGTCCGTCGCCGCGGCCGTCACCGCCAGCGAGTTCGAAACAGGCGCGAGTGGGGGGGGCGAGTCGGGAGCAACCGGATCCGCAAGGGTGGCTTCGGCCACCGCGGACTCGGCCACGGGGCACGGAGGCGCTTCGTCCGGCGGCTGGCGGAGCGTGACCTCGGCTTCCGTCGCGAATTCCCGCTCGCGATCCATGTCCACCCTCCAGCAAACTCTTAATCCACATCGGCGAGTCGTCCAAACACCAGCGACACCGGACCACGCCGCCCAGAGCCCCAGAAGTTCAGGCCTCGCTGAAAACTATAGCTTATCGAAAGCCCAGGCGATCCAGGAAGTGGCGCGGGCCGTCCAGGCGCGCCAACGGATTCTGGCACTCGGTCGGCGCGGAAGGTTGCTGGCGTGTCGGTGGGGGACGACCCGAAGGATCATGGGGCCTTCCCTTGACTCGGACCGCTCGCGTGACCACGAAGGTGAGTCCGTGGTTCGGACGGGACGAACGTCCTCCAACCTCGGGCATAAGCCCGATTTTATTGCCTCTTTTCGAGGCCGGCGCGGGCTTGGGCTCCCGCGCTCGAGGTATGGTCGTGGACGATCTTCCAGCCCTCGGGAAGGCGGCGGAAGATCAGGGTGAAGAGCCCGCCGGGGCTTGAACCGTCGGGCATCGTCAGCCGCCACCCGCCGCGGACCAGGGCCGCGTCCGCGCCCAGGGGCACGATCTCGACCCCCGAAAACGCGACCTTCCCCATCGCGCGGCCCCCGGCTTGATAGCGCTTGCGATAGCGCTCGCGCATCGCCTCCCAGCCGTCGTAACGGTCACCCCCCGATTGAAAGACGACCTGGGGCGACTTCCAGTAGCCCTCCAGGAACGCATCCAGATCACCGCGATTCCAGTCGGCCGTCTGACGATCGAGAACCTTCTGGATCGCCGCCTCGACCCCCGTCGCCGAATCCTGGGCATGAACCCCAAGCGCGATCACCACGCCCGCCAACATCGCGACCACGACCACTCGATTTCGCATCACGCCTCCCTCGATTTCACCGCGGGCAAGGCCAGGGCCTGCAGCCCGGCGACAATCAGCACGAACCACAACACGACCATCACCACGCCTATCCCATGGCGATCCGCCAGCATCCCCAAAAGCGGCGCTGTCATCCCGCCGACGCTCACCGCCAGACCCAGGGTCACGCCCGATGCCACGCCCAGCCGGCTCGGCAAATACTCCTGACCCAGGACGACCAGCACACTCGTCGGCAAGAAGATAAAGAGCGCCAGCGGAATCAAGAGCGCCCGCGCGACGACGGGATCGGTCGCCCGCGCGAACAACCCCAGAAACAGCACGGCCCCCAGGAATCCCACGCGAATCACGCCCCGCCGATTGTAGCGATCGGCGAGCCACCCTCCGATGAGCGTCCCCACGATCGAGGTCCCTAGAAAGACCGCCAGCGCTCGGGTTCCCTCGGCCGGCGTCTGATGAAATCGATTCACGAAATAAAACGCCAGGAACGTGTTGAATCCATAAAACACGATCGATCGGCTGATGGTCGCCCCGCTGAGAATCGCGAATCCGCGCCAGTCGTCGGGTGGATCGTGGTGCGGGTGGGCCGAAGCGCCTGGCGAGGCCCGTTTCGCGGCCGAGACTCCGGTGATCATCGCGGCGATCAAGGCCGTCGGGGCGAGCAATGACAGCAAGCCCCCGGTGCCCCAGGTTTTTTCCAGGAACATGGTAAGCGACGGCGCGATCGCGAAGCCCACCCCGCCCCCCAGGGAAAAGAGGCTCATTCCGGTGGTCCGGCGGTCGCCGCTGGCGAGATTGGCGGAGCGGGCGGCCTCGGGATGAAAGGCGGCGACTCCCAGGCCCGACACTCCGAACGCGCAGAGTACGACGGCGAATCGCCCCGACTGAGCCCCCAGCGCCAGCCCCCCGCCCGCCAGTAACACGCTCGCCGGCAAGAGCCACGGAGCGCTCGCCCGATCCGCGAACTGGCCAAAGAGCGGCTGGATCACCGACGACGTCGCGCTGATCGCGAACACCAGGCTCGCCGCCGCCGCGTACGAAAAACCCCGCTCCGCCGCCAGGAACGGCAACAGCGCGGGCACCACCCCCTGACATAAATCTATCAAGCAATGCCCGAGCGCCAGTAGCGCGATCGCCTTACGATTCACCGGTCGTTCCCCTCGCCGTCGTGGTCGAGCGGA
>JAKBAP010000470.1 GCA_021808995.1 Planctomycetota bacterium
GCTTCGATAATGGTGGTCAGGGGGAGTGCTTTTCCAAACCGTCGTTCGATCCGGGCGAACAGGTCGACCGCTAGGAGCGAGGTTCCTCCAAGGTCGAAAAACGCGTCCTCGACCCCCACCCGATCCAGCCGCAGGACCTCGGCCCAGAGCTCGGCCATGGCCGCCTCGGTCTCGGTGCGTGGTGCGACGATCGGTCGATCGCCCGACCGCGGCCGCTTCCCCTGGGCTCGCGCCTCGATCGCGGCCAGGACTCGCGAGGGCGAGTCGAGCGCGGCCGCCCTCGTGTAAAGCCCCGACTTGTCCCCGACGGTCTCGCTGGTCGCCGGCTTGCTCGCCGGCTCCGGCTCGTTCACCGGAGCGCCTTCGGCACCTGGGCGGTACTCCACGGCCAGGGCGGCCTCGATCGGGATCTCGTATCGCGAGCACCCGTCGACGTCTCGGCGATAAGACCCGGCCACGCTCTCCAGAAAATCCCGGGCGGGCTGGTTCTTCTTGGTCGGGGCCAGGGTCGCGTCGACGCGGCCAAGGCCCCGCGCTCGCGCGATCGCGGCCGCCTCTCGCAGCATCTGGTGCTCGACCCCTCGGCCCAGCACCCGACAGCTCAGGAGAAACGTGTCAATCTCGAGCGCCTTCGCCCCCGTGCCCACGATCATCACACCCACCAAGCCATAATCGCCGAATCGGTCCGACGTCTCGACCACCCGGCATTCCAGGCCCCGAGCCGCGAGCCCTTGGATCTCCCCCTCGCCACGCCGGATCGTCGTGAAATTGAACTGGTTCGTCCGCTGCGTGAGCTGGGCGGTTCGCGCGACCTGGTCCGGGGTCGGTGCCTGGATCACAACCCGAAGCTCGAGCCCCGCCAGGAAGTCCTCGATCGATGTCGCCTGGCTTTGAAACCGCTTGCGATCGGCTTCCTGTTGATACATGGCGGTGCGATTGAGATCCTCGGCGGTCGTGGTCAGCCGATCAAACGCCCAGATGTTCTTGAGAAACCCAACGAAATCCCCCTCGATCGGCAGTCGCAGGGTCAGGACTCCAGGACATCCGGCCTCGACCTGGGCGCATTCGACGGGGTTATCGTCCACGAAGATCAAGCTATCGAGGCCAAGATTTAGCTCCGAGGCGAGCGACGCGAGATTGTCCGACTTGGGCCGCCAGTTGATCCGCCACGAAACCAGCCGCTCGCGCTTGAGAATCATGTCGTCTCGCTGATCAAGGACCTCAAGGACGTCGGATTCCTCGTTCTTGCTCGCCAGGCACAGGAGAAACCCCTTGTCGGCCAGCGCGACCATGAATTCCTGAAGCTTGAGATACGCGGGCGTGAGGCCCACGCCGGCCACGCCATCCTCGCCCACCACCCCCTTCCAGAGGGTATTGTCGCAGTCGAGCACGACCACTTTATAAGGGGGCGTGAGCAGGGCGTGGACCCGCCTGGCCAGGGTGGTGCCCAGAAGGGCGAAAAAGAGGGGAGTATAGGGAACGTGGCCCAGGCGGTCGCGAACCGGGTCGTGTGCTTCCTCCTTGGAAAGCCCGGCGAGCTCGGCGCTCGGGATCAGGTACAGTCCCGGAGCCCCCGCGAGCGCTGACGTGATTCGAGCCTCGAGTGTCGTCAGCAAGGCACGTGTTGGCCCCGATTCATCCGGGCTCGGACAAAACGCCATCACGATCGGCGTCGAGCGCCGACCGAGCGCGGCCTGGAGGGCCTGGATCAGATCGGTCGCCGCTCGCTCGAGATAATCCGAAAGCGAGCTTGCCCCCTGCGTGCTCCGGTGCAGGCGAACCCAGTCCTCGAGCCGCGCGAGGACGACGTGAACCCCGTCGCGATTCCGCTCGAACGTTCCGCCGGGATCGAGCAACTGGGGGACGACCTGGTTGTAAGGCGCGAATTCCACGGCCGCCCCGAGCCCCATCGTTTCCAGCCAAAACTCAAGCGCGTCCGAGACCGGCTCGGCCGTGAAGGTGGAGGCGATCGTGATTCGTCGTGTTGGCTTCGCGTGCATTGCGGTTGTTCTCGCGGAAATGATCAACGATCCCTCGGGCGCCTCACGCCCCGGCTTGCTCTAGGAGAGGAACTCCATGGCCGGCAGCCTGATTCCATTCTCGACCAGTCGCGCATCATCGCCGGGACGCCAATCCAGCACTCGGCGGGCCTTCGAACAATCGTAGCGAGCTTGCTGGGTTCGGGTCTCCCAGTCTCGATAACTGGGCTTGCGCCGATCGGGGTGACGGACCACGCGCTTCACCACCCACTTCAGGTAATCGAGCGCCGCGAACTTCCAGATGGCGGTCGGTGATTTCACGATCTCGACGCCGGCGGCCTGTTCGAGCTCCCTCAGATAGTCCGTCGCGCTGTAGCGTGATTCGGCCACCAAATTAAACGATTCGCCCAGAACATTTGGCGCTTCCATTGCCCTGATCAAGGCGTCGGCGACGTCCTCGACGAGCACGAACGGGAGCGGATTCGTTCCGCGACCCCAGAGTTGGCAGACCCCGTCGTGCGGCCACTTGCCGACACCCCAGTGCAGTGGGCTCCCTCCGCGCCCGACCACCACGCCGGGTCGAAGGATCACGACCGGCAGGCCGCGGTCCTTGCGCAGATCCGCCAGCAATCGCTCGGACATCGCCTTGGACTGGGCGTAATAGTTCCGCCACTCGAGATAAGGGTCCAGTGGCGTCTCCTCGGTGATCGTCCCCGCCTTGGCACCGGCGTAATAACAATCGATCGTGCTGGTGTAGAGCAGCCGTTCGACCTTGGCGTCCAGGCAGGCCAGGGCGACCTTGCGAGTCGCCTCGACCTCATGCTCCAGGAATTCATCCCAGGTCTTCACGAGCGGTCGGGCCAGGTGCTGAACGAACCGGACCCCGGCGACGGCTCGAGCAAGGTCCTGGACGCGTCCCAGATCCCCCACCACGATCTCGACCTGATCGACCCAATCGTCCGACGGAAGGCGAGCGGGATTACGCACCAGCACGCGGACTTTTCGCCCCGACTCCACGAGCAGCCGCGCGAGCTCCCGACCGATGAAACCGGTGGAACCCAAAACCAAGACCTCGGCTTGCGATCCAGCCCCCGAGCTCCGCGGCGTCGGCGTGGAGGCCGCCGCCTCGGGCTTCCCGGCTTGGTCTCGCTCCCTCGCGAGCCGGCCGAGCTCTCGACAGACCGCGACCGTCTCCCGCCCCAGCTCTCCCGAGACTCGAGAATCGAGCGGCCCATTGAGTCCAGCGTAAAACGACCGAGTCATTCGCGAGAGGCTCTCTCCATAGGGATTCGCCATGCTCCTCAGGAACTTGGACCCAATCACATGAAAGAGCGTCCCCCGCGCGTGCGAACGAAGCGATTTCGCCTCGCGGTTCGTCATCCAGAAGCGATCAAAATCGAGGTCGTAAGGCGTGTGCCGATGCAACAGGTAGGTGTTCGCCTCGAAGTCCACCGTCGCCGACGCCAATCTCCCTCGGAGGTGAATCGAGTGCTCGCTGAAGCCCGGCACGAACGACATCTTGAGCACGACCTCGGTCGCCCCCGTCCTCGCGCGTGCTCGGATCCTGCGAAAAAATCGAGTGCCACCAGGCAAGACGACCGCGTTGTCCAGCCCGACATCCTCGATCTCGCAAGGGCCGAATAAATCCAGCATCGCCGAGACCAGGTGCGGCCCAATCTCGAGCAGGATGTTCTCGGGTGATCGCAACATCCAGAGGTCGAACGGCCCCGACTGAATCTGGCCCAGGGGCTTGTTCCACGTGATCGTCGCCTCGTCGATCGATCCCAGTCGGCCCGCCTTGACGTCTTCACGGAGCTGTTCGTGAACCGGGGCGAAGAGGAAATTATGGCCAACCCCCACCTGGAGGCCCTTGGCCCTCGCGCGATCGAGCAGCCCCGCGCATTCCTCGGCCGAAAGCGCCATCGGTTTCTCGAGCAAGACGTGCGAACCCGCCTCGAGAACCCGGGCCGCCAGCGGGGCGTGCGCCTCCGGCGGCAGCAGGACGTGGACCACGTCGAGCCGCTCGCCCGCCAGCATCTCCTCGAGCGATCCATACGAGGTCCCCGCCTTCCACCGC
>JAKBAP010000471.1 GCA_021808995.1 Planctomycetota bacterium
CGAGGTGGCCAGCCGCCTGGCGATCACGACCGGGCTCAAACTGGTGCAAAAATCGGCGAAATGGGGCTTCAAGATCAACCAGAAAGAGGCTCGTGAACTGGTTGAGCGCGTCAATCACCAGCTTCAGGAGATCGATCGCGTCCTGACCGATCGCGGCTATTCCGACCGGCGGCTCTTTGGCATGGGGACCACGCTGACGGCCGCCTACTCGGCGGGCGTCGATCTCTTTGTCTTTCACGTGGGTGATTCGCGCGCCTATCTCCATCGAAAGGGAGAGCTCCGCCGGCTCACCAAGGACCACACCGTCGCCCAGGCCATGGCCGACGCTGGCTATATCGCCCCCGACGAAGTCCGAACCCACAACAAACGCAACGCGCTGACCAATTTTCTCGGCGGCCATTCGGGCAAGGTCAAGGCCGACGTGCGCTGGCTACGGCTGGCCGACGGCGACCGGCTGCTCGTCTGTAGCGACGGCCTGACCGAGATGATCGAGGACGACGCCATCGCCAAGATCCTGAGCCAATCGTCCACCCCATCCCAGGCCGCCCAGGCACTCATCGACCAGGCCCTTGAGAAGGGGGGACGCGACAATATCACCGTGATTGTCTCACGATATACAGTGCCAACCGGGCTCGACACGCTCGCGGACGACAAGGGAACCGACCCCAGTCCGTAGCCTGTCGGTCAGCGCGGCCCGAGCCCGGGACCGCTCGGTGGATGTCGGTGCTCGAGCAGGCCGACGAGTTTCTGGAGGTCCTCGGGCAGGGGGGCTTCGACGCGAAGGGGCTGCCCGGTCCTGGGATGGTCAAAGCCAAGCGCCTGGGCGTGCAGCGCCTGGCGGTCGAAGGGGATCGGGAACGGCGGAATGTGGCGGGGACGATAGACCGGCTCGCCAACGACCGGGTGGCCGATTTCGGCCAGATGGATGCGAATCTGGTGAGTTCGCCCGGTCTCGAGCCGACAGGCAAGCCGGGTGGCGAGCCCCCCGTAGGCGTCGATCGTTTCGTAGTGGGTGACGGCGGGGACCCCCTCGCCGGGCCTTCGCGCGATGCCGCGGCGGCCGTCGCCGCGATCGGCGACCAGGCGAAGGTCGATCGCGCCGGCCGGAGGCGCGACCCGCCCCTCGACAATCGCCAGGTAGAGCCGTTCGACCGCGTGCTCGCGAAAGATCGCTTGAAACGGCCGCAATGCGCTCGGCCGCGTGACGACCAGAATCACCCCGGAGGTCCACTGATCCAGCCGATGCACGATCCCCACATAGGGTCGTTCCCGGCCCCGAACACGCCTTAAATATTGGCCTGCCCGTTCGAGCAGCGTGTCGGGCTCTCGCAGCGTCGTCGGCTGGGTCAAGAGGCCCGCCGGCTTGTCGATGATCAGGATTTCGCCGTCCTCATGAAGGACCCTCAGCTTGCGATTCACGGTCTCAGGCCGAGGTCGCGAGCGCTCAAGGGCGACGTCCTCGGCTTCCGAGACCTCCCGAGCGGGGTCGCGGCAGAGCTCTCCCGCGACGTCAACCTGCCCACGCTCGACCGCGTTGACGGCCGATCGCCGGGAGAGGCCAAATTGTTGGGCGACACGCTGGTCCAAACGCAAAGCGGGAAACCATGAAGAGGGCACGGCGAGCAGGTCTATCGCCACAACGATCGATGGGGCCTAGTCTACCGTCACGCGTGGTCCATTCGCAAGTTTGACGAGGAAAAGCGGAGTTGGAAACCTTGCGAACAATCGCCGAGCCCCAACATTGGCCCCAGTCGTGGATCCGCGTACCATGCATGATCTTGTCATCCATGGCGAACGTGTCCATTCTTGGCGAGTAGTCGTTCACGGGCCGGTGCGTTTGGAATCACGCGCCAGTGATGTGGTTCACAAAGCATGAGTCGTCGCCGTCGCGGTGAAATGGAGGCGTTTCGCAAACGCCCGAAACGGCTGTGAGTGGATACCGCGTTCCCACATCGGCTGGATCGCATGAGTACCAGCCCGAGCAAAGCCGACGGGAGTTGCGATTTTTCGTAGAGGGGTGCGCGGCACGGAGCTGGTGATTGCTTGGTAGACGCCCATCGTTTCCTTCGGCCACAGGTGTTTGGTCGAGGCACCCATTGTTTGCTTCGGTCACCAGCCAACCAGTCATCCTTGGTGTCGCTGCCGACGACAAACCATGGGTGTCTTCGATTGATCGAGTGCGTGGCCTTCATCCACTTTTCACTCAGGGGGCCCAGACGAGGTCGTGGCCTTCATTCATTCTTCACTCCATTTCTTGCAGTAATCCGGCCTTGCCGTCAAATAAGGCTTGAATTATTGTCTCCGTGCGTTGTTGGACGGATCCAGGCGGTTTGCAGAGGAGGGAGTCTCGTGCCTTTGATGTTCACGACATCCGTGCGACCAAACCCTCGTATGGTGAATGGCGGGACGCGGAGGTGCCTCGCGCTGGCATCTTGCCTTGCGATCATGGCCTTTCTTCCCCCGCCGTCGAAGGCCGCCCCGATCCAGGCGAACATCGCGGTCTCGGTCGGGCCGCTCACCGGACCCGGAGGCGTGGCCGTGGGCGGGACTGGTCCACAGTATCAGTATTCTGGAACCATCCCCGACGTGAACTCGCTCCCTTCGTCCATTGTGCTGTCCGGGCCCACCTTGGGGAATTTTGAGGGAGAGAATTCGCCCTACCCGTGGCTCATTAACGTACAAGCACCATTCAACATGACGATCACCCTTGACGGCACCTCCGGCAGCCATCCCTCCATCGACATCGTCGGGAATCTCACCGGCGGTTTCCAATCCCAAGTGCTCGAACGGGGTTCCATTATTCCTACGGATGTTTCTTATACACTCTGGGGGTCCGCGACGTCCGCGAGTCTCCATGGCTGGACCACAAGTTCCGGCATCCCCATGTCGACGATCACACCGTTGCTAAACCTCTCGACCTACAGTTTTCCCCAGGAGAACCTCTTTGTCAACTACTGGACCAAGGATGGTTTCGTCGTGAATTTCACCCCGCCCCCGAATGCTGAAACTCCCGAGCCGACGACCGTGCTGATGTACCTCGCCGTGATCGCGGGTCTGGGAGCTCGGCGCGGCGCTCGGATTTGGCGTTCCCGTCTCCAACGATGATCGCCGGGGTCCGGGCCGTCGCCCTCATCCGGCTTGTGCGATTTTTCGTAGACACCCATCGTTTGCTTCAGCCACCAGGCACACAACCATCCACGGCGTTATTGCCAACGGGGAATGATGCGCGTCTTTCGACTGATCTTGACCAACATTGGCCCCAGTCGTGGATCCGCGTACCATGCATGATCCTGTCATCCATGGCGAACGTGTCCATTCTTGGCGAGTAGTCGTTCACGGGCCGGTGCGTTTGGAATCTCGCGCCGGTGATGTGGTTCACAAAGCATGAGTCGTCGCCGTCGCGTGAGCGACTGGATCAAGGGTTACGACGGGACGGGAGGATCGATCGCGCCGGGGGAGTCAATCGCGGCGTCGCCCTGGTACTACAACCAGTGGAATGGGAGCTCGGGCTCCATGAAATGGACGACGACCTACGTCTACGGCTACACATTCGCGGTCAACTCGGGTAGGCGCTCGTGTCCATCACGCTGCCCAACGACGCCCACGTGAAGATCCTGGCGATCGATGAGGCGCATGATTTGGCGCTTTCGATCGTACGCCCGCCCGCGGCCTGGGGGCGGAACCGCGTCGAAGAGGTCGGCTCTCTTGTCGCCCGTCGTGGCACCAAGTGTCGGCACCGACTCGGTCACTGGGATCGCGCCGCTGTCCGGCCAAGAGGTCGGCCCGCCGGGCAAAAGCGCCGCATCGCCGAAACCCAACCCCGCCGCGCCGATCGCGACATTCGACGCCGCGATTGAATCGTACGGCGTCGCCTCGAAGGAAACGGACGACCCCCTGGGAGATTTCCTCGCGACGTTCGCGGCCGATTCCAAGAATCCAAGCGGCCGGCGCGGGTACGCCTTCGTTTTATAACAAGGAATAGACGGCAAGGATCGTGGTGAATCCGCCACCACGGGCGACCCCGTGAATGTAACGGCGCGGTCGGCATGCTTG
>JAKBAP010000042.1 GCA_021808995.1 Planctomycetota bacterium
CAAGGAACCGCCAGAATCCGCCGGCGCGCTCCGCGGGTGGGATCGCGCGGCGTAATCGAACGGGTTTGGCTATGATGGAGAGGCGACCGTGGCCCCACCGGGGGATGTCCCCGGCGCTCTCCGTCCGATTCCCGCCATTGATGTCCCATGGGACGCACCCGCCGTGGAATTCTTGGTCGTCCTGGCGTTGATTTTGGTCCATGGGCTTTTCGTGATGGCAAGGACGGCGCTCGATGCCGCGAGCCGCTCACGATTGACGGAGCGAAGTGGGCAGGGCGACCGTGGCGCGGCGGTCGCGCTTGGTCTGGTCCAGAATCCCGGTGCACACGACTCGGCGATCCAGCTCGTCCTCTCGTTCATCGCGATCCTGGTCGGGGCTTACTCACTCGTGACCATCACGCCGAAGCTCAGGGGATTTCTTGAGCGACTCGACCTGGTGGGCGACTCCCTCGATTGGCTCTCCCTGGCCCTGACCGCGGCCGCGGCCGCCGGGGTTCTGGTCGTGCTGGGGGAGGTGGCGCCGCGACGGCTCGCCCTCGATCGACCCGAGCTTTACGCCTCGCTGGCCGCCCGGCCGATCATGACCTTAGCCATCCTGCTCCGCCCGGCGACCGCGACCTTGAGCTCGGGCTCGCGCCTGATCACACGAATCCTCGGCGTTCGCGGGGCCAGCCAGCCCTTGGTCTCGCAGGAACAAATCGAGGTTCTGGTTCACGAAGGGGCCCGAACCGGCGTCTTCGACGACGAGGAACACGAGCTCATCAAGCGCGTCTTTCGCTTCTCGGACCGGCGCGCCCGGACGATCATGACCCCGCGCAACGACATCGTCTGGCTCGATCCCGCTGATTCCCCCGACGAGATCCGCCGCAAGGTAACCTCGAGCACCCACGCTCAGTTCCCGGTCTGCGACCAGAGCCTCGACAACTTGCTCGGTATTGTCAGGGCCAAGGATTTCTTGACCGAGGGGCTCGAAATCGACCGGTTCCGGGTGCACGGGCGACTCGCGATGCCCCTTTTCATCTACGAGGGGACGCGCGGGCTCAAGATTGTCTCGCTCTTCAAGAAATCACCGGTACGGATCGCGGTCGTGCTCGACGAATATGGCGCTGTCCAGGGGTTGCTGACGCTCACCGACCTGCTCGAGGCGATCGTCGGCGACATGCCGGCGAGCGAGGAAACCGAGGAACCCAAGGTCGTCGAGCGAGACGACGGATCGTGGCTGCTCGACGGCCGGATGCCGCTCGATGAGTTCCGAGAGCTGCTCGGGCTCGCCACCCTCCCCACGGGCGACTATCACACCCTGGCGGGGCTCGTCGTGACCCACCTGGGACGAATCCCCGGCATCGCCGAGCACTTCGAGCTCGCCGACCTCCGTTTCGAAATCGTCGACATGGACGGGAACCGGGTCGACCGCGTCCTGGTCGAGCGTTTGGGCAATGGCGGGTCCGAGCACTGATTGGCCGGCCAACCGTTGCCTCTCGTCCGCGCGACCATTAGATTACAGAGACCTACCCGATGGTCGTGGCCGACATTCCAAGGAGCATTATGATGACCAGGGCGACCTCTCGGCGCGCGTTTCTGGAATCGAGCGCGCTGGCGATTCCTGTTCTCTCTGGGTTGGAAACCGCCCGCGGCTACGCCGCTGGCGAGACGATCACCGTCGGCTGCCTGGGCACCGGCGGGCGCTGTCAGGGCCTGATGCGATCGCTCGCGAAGGTCCCCGGTGTCAAGATCGCGGCCGTCTGCGACGTCTACGATCCCCATCTCGCCTCAGCCCGCAAGCTCGCCGACCCCCAGGCCCTCGCCACCAAGCATTTCCACGAGGTCCTGGAGCGCAAGGACATCGACGCCGTCCTGATCGGCGCTCCCGACCACTGGCACACCCCGATGACCATCGCCGCTTGCCAGGCCGGCAAGGACGTCTACGTCGAGAAACCGGTCACCCACGACCTCGGGGAGGGGGCCAGGCTGCTGCAAGCTCGCGACGATTCCAAGCGGGTGATCCAGGTCGGGATGCAGCAGCGCAGCATGCCCCACATTCAGAAAGCCTATTCACTGATGCACGAGGGTCGGCTGGGCCGCGTGTTCCGCGTCCATCTGACCTGGAATCGCGGCGGCGAAACCCGTATGCGAAAGGGACCGATGGGGGTCGACCCCCACGCCCTGCTCTGGAAGGATTTCCTGGGCTCGGCCCCCGACCAGCCGTTTGACGAATATCGCTTCCGAAACTGGCGATGGTTCTGGGATTTCGGCGGTGGGATCCTCACCGACCTGATGGTCCACTGGATCGACGTGGCCCACTGGTTTTTGGGGGTGGATCATCCTGAAAAGGCCGCCGCGTTTGGCGACCAGCTCGCCAGCAAGGGCGTCTGGCAGACCCCAGACACCATCCAGTGCGTCCTGGAGTACCCCGGCGAGTCTCAGGCCCATTTCGAGGGGACCTTTTCCAACGCACACCGGGGCGCGATGATCACCTTCATGGGCACCCAGGCGACCCTCTACATCGATCGCGGCGGTTTCATCCTCACCCCCGAGCCCTCCAGCAAGGCCCAGCCCGAATCGTGGATCCTGGGCACCAACCCCAAGCGCGGACTCGATTTTTACGATAAGCCGGACGCCGAGCTGTTCCACCTGACGAACTGGATCGATCGCGTCCGAGACCGGGGTGTTCCGGCCGCGCCTGTCGAGGCGGGCATCGCCGCCGCCGCCGCCGCGCACCTGGGCAACCAGGCTTTTCGCTCAGGCCAGGTCGCCCACTGGACCTCCGCGTAAGACCCCCCGAAACCGAGTTCACAGGACCTGTCCCGATCTCTCTCATGGAGCACGACCTCATGACTCGTTCGCTTGCTCGGGCCTTGACGATGATCGCCATGGCGTCGATTTCAGCCCCCCTGGCCGCCCAGACCACCGCGAAACCCGAATTCGACCGCAAGTCGGACGTGATCTATGGGCGCAAATTTGGCTCGGCCCTAACGATGGACGTCCTGACGCCCAAGCACAACCCCAACGGCGCGGCCGTCGTCTGGGTGATCAGTGGCGGCTGGTTCTCGTCTCACGATGGAATCAACCCTGATTTCGTCGCCGAGCTCTTGCGAAGGGGCTATACGGTCTTTGCCGTCGTTCACGGCAGCCAGCCCAAATACACGATCCCCGAGGTCCTCGAGGACATGCATCGGGCCGTGCGATTCATCCGCTCGCACGCGGCCGACTACAAGATCGACCCCGATCGGATCGGGATCACCGGGGGCTCGGCGGGGGGTCATCTCTCGCTGATGCAGGGGACGGCCGGCGGTCCGGGCAATCCCTTGGCTCGCGACCCCGTCGACAAAGCCTCGAGCCGCGTCCAGGCGGTCGCATGCTTCTTTCCCCCGACCGATTTCCTGAACTATGGGCAAAAGAATCATAACGCGATCGGCCGTGGCGTCCTCAAGGACTTTCGCGCGCCGTTCGATTTCGAGGAATTCGATCGCGATCTCAAACGCTTCAAGCCCATCGTCGACGAGGCCAAGATCCTGACGATCGGGCGCAAGATCAGCCCGATCACCCATGTGACGCACGACGATCCGCCGACCCTGATCATCCACGGCGACGCCGATTTCCTGGTGCCGATCCAACAATCCCAGGAGTTCCTCGCCAAGCTCAAGGCCGCGGGCGTCGAGACCCAGCTCGTCGTCAAGAAGGGCGCGGGCCACGGCTGGCCAGATCTGGTCAAGGACATGGCGACCATCGCCGACTGGTTCGACACCCACCTGAAGCCCAAGGACGCGGCCAAGGCCGTCGCGCGTTGATCGCTTACCATCGAATGGCTCGACACCGGCGTCCGGTCGCCGCGCTGACTCATCGCGCGGAGGATTGGCCCACCCGAAGCTCGAGCCGCGCCCGCATGAGGATGGCCAGCATCAGCCGCCCCATGTCGTCGCGGCACTCGGCGTATTTGGCCCCCTCATAAGAGCAGTCGTCGTAGATCTTGGGGTCGAGATAGGGCATCGAAACCCTCAGCGCCGCACCCTTGACAAACGGGCAGCTCGCGTCGGCCTCGCCGCAGACCATCAGGGCCGCGAAGCCGGCATGGGGGTTGGCTTTATCGTTGTATAGCTTTGAGAACTCGACCGTTTCGAAACCTTCGCCCCAGCGCACGTGGTAGATGGGATTGGCAAGCGCGGGCTCCCCTCCGGCGGCTTCCTGGCCGGTTGGTTTCACCTCGAATCCGACATCCGTCAAGGCCTCGACGGCGCGTTTGTTAAAGGCGCTGGGCGCGGTCCCGCCGCTGTGAAAACGAATCTCAGGCATTCCGTAATAGGCCGCCGCCAGGTTCCCCATCGCGGCCCCGAGCATGCTTCGCCGCGAGTTGCCCGTGCAGACGACGATCAGATCGAGAGGCTCTCCCGGACGGTGATTCGCGACGATCCAGCGTGTGATCGTGTCGCCGGCCTGGCGGTGCGCCTCGTCGATCTGGTCGAAGGTCGTCGTCAGATAGTCCGCGTGCGATCGCGGCTTGGGGAAGAGCCTCGTCCGGGTCGGGGGCGTGGCCGCGGCGAGAGCCGACGCGATCTCGCTCGAATCGAGGCTCGAATCCGAACCGGCGAGTGCGTGAAACGTTTCAGGCGTCATGAGCCCCTCGATTTCGCCACGTGTGATCAGATGGTCCTTGGCGAGGGCCTTCGCCAGTCGGCCCTTCAATCGCTGATCGCCCGATGGACCGACGGCCTCGGCGAATCCACGAGCCTGAACCAGCCAGAGGGCACGGACCAGCGGGCCGACATCGGTGGAATCCGCCGAGACCGCGCCCAACCCCAGGAGCGCAATGATCGAAAGGTACACGATTGAACCGTCTCCCTCTGGATGATCGCCTCAGCGAGGCTTGATCGCATAGACCCGCACGCTGGCGGCGAAGTCGTTCACGTTGTATTTCCGCAGTAACTCGGCCAGTTCGCCGTGGAGCTCGCTTGAGCCGGCCGAGCTCGTGCAACACGCCTCGTCGACGACCGCGAGGCCGGGCGCGGCCGGCGCGGGCGCGCAACAGAGCGATTGGTTCTCAACCTTGGCATAGGCGTTCAGATCGTTCCCGGTGTCGACGACCTCGACCCCCGCGAAGCCCGCGCTTTTGAGATCGGCCACGTAGTCCTCGATCATCACCGCGCCCGCGACACACCCGATGTAGGCCATCAGGTTGTTCCCGATCTCGGCCGGGAGCGGCTTCTTGAGCGCGATGTCGGAAACCGCCAGCCTGCCGCCGGGCTTGAGCACGCGGGCGATCTCACGAAACACGGCGGGCTTGTCAGGCGCGAGATTGATCACGCAGTTCGAAATCACGCAATCGACCGAGGCATCCGGCAAGGGAAGTTCGTCAATCGTCGCCTGATGAAACTCGACATTGGTCAGCCCCTGTTTCCGAGCATTCTCGCGCGCCCTCGCCAGCATCTCGGGCGTCATGTCGATGCCGATGGCCTTGCCCGTCGGGCCGATCTTCCTGGCCGCCAGAAACACGTCGAGCCCACCACCGCACCCAAGGTCGACCACGACCTCGCCCAGCCGCAGGTTGGCCGTCGCGGTCGGGTTGCCACACGAAAGGCCCATGTTGGCCTCGGCCGGGATGCTCGAAAGCTCCTCTTGCGTGTAGCCAAATGCCTCCGCGACGCCCGAAACCCCCGCGTGCTCGTTCGACAGCGTGCTCGCGGCGACCGCGGCGTATTTGTCTCGCACCAATTCCTCAATCGACCTCGACATCGGAGCCTCCTCGCTTCACTCAGTTCGTGGGCCGTTCCTCTTCCATGAGGCACAAGGCCAGGTCGAGCAAAGGCGCGACACAGCCGTTAACGACCCGGTAATACACGTTGTTCCCCTCGCGCCGCCACGACAACACCCCCGTGTCCGAAAGCCGCGTGAGCTGATTCGAGACCGCCTGCGGCTTCATGCCAAGTGTCCGCGCGATGTCGGTCACCGTCGCCTCGCCACTCCGAGCGATGTGGTGCAGCATTCGGATCCGAGTATCGTTCGCCAGCACCTTGAAAAGCGCCATCACCTTGACCGACTCCACGAACGATAACAGCGGCCGGTCCTCAAGCGCGGGCCGCGACCGACAAGGGTCGCCGGAGGCAACACAAGGACCCATCACAGGCCGGGATGGTTCACGAGTCGTACTCATGGCAATTTGAACCTCATAAGTAAAGACTACACGACATTGTGTAGTGGTGTCAATCCCGCCGCGCTCACACCGGCCGCGAGGGGACGCGGGTCCAGCCGCGCTTGAGCTCGAGAAATCGGCTCTCGTAATGGCGATACGAGAGCGCCGCGGCGGCGATCACGAGCGCCAGGCAGGCGATCGAAAGGAGCTCGTCCTTGTTGGGAAACCAGGGGAGAAAGGGTTCGATCCGGCCACGCAACCATAGGATGATTTCATGATACATATAAAGGCCATAGCTGATCTTGCCGAGCCAGACGAGCCTCGAATAGGCGAGCGCCTTTCCGAGCCAGCCTCTCCCCTCGACGGCGACCAGCACGATCCCGACGCCGCAGAGCCAGACCCAGACGAAGTCCCATGCGCGGTGATAGGGATCTCCCTGGCCTAGCCGGGGCATGGAGATCACCCAGGCGGAGACGGCGTAGAGCGGCCACTGAAGCACCGTAAGGGCCCACTCCAGCCGCGGTCGGTCGCGGTCGGGGCGAATCACGAGCGCGAGCAAGACCCCCGCCAGCAGCGTGTCGAACTGCGCGAGACTGTTAAACACGATCATGAGTTGCGAGCCATAATGACGCGCGCAATAGGCTCGATAGCCGATCGAGCCCGCCATGAGCGCGACCACGAGGGGAATCCGAAGCCAGGGCTTGATCACGGCGATCAAGAGCGGCACGACCAGATAAAACTGCTCCTCGACGCAGACGCTCCAGAGGATCGACAGCCAGTCGTAGGGGATCGGACTCACGAGCGCCATCGACCAGTTGCCCAGGAAAAAGGTAAACGGCAACAGATGAATCCGGAGCGTCTGGGCATACCCCGGCGTCCCCCAATGACGGTCGATTCCGGGTAATACGGCGAAACCCAGGAACAAGACGAGATAATAAAGCGGCCAGATGCGAAGGACGCGCCTGACCCAGAAGGCCTTCAAGTCGATCCGGCCCCACCGGGATTCCTCGCGCAGGAGCAAGGTGACGATCAGATAGCCGCTCAAGATGAAAAAGAGCTGCACGCCATAGCCGCCATTTTCGCGGAGGGCCGCGGCGGCCGTTTTCCCGATCACGCGGGACGAGACTCCCTGGGAGACGCCGCCGTGAAACAAATAGACCATCATGAACGCGAGGAATCGCAGGCCATCGAGCTGGGGAAAATAGACCCGCGTTTCGGTCTCGGCCTGGGGGTTCGCGGGATCGTTCATGGTTGGGGCTCTCGTGGAGTTTGGGTGGCCCAGAGGGCGACTTGCTCGACCAATCGCTCGGCGAGCCTGGGGCCGGCGGGGAGGGTCTCGATGGGTTGGCCCGGCCGCGCCAGGTGGAATTCGTGGCGGCCGGCGCGGATCGACTCGAGATCGTTGGCGACGGTCAGGTCCGCGCGGTTGGTCAGGCAGGCTCGTTCGGCCTCGCGAACCAGGACCTCGCGCGGGACGCCCGAGAGGAGCTTGAAACCCACCAGATAGAGCGCGGGCGACCAGTCGCGGACCATTCGGATGACCTTGGGTGCCCTGTGGCAGGTGATGGTCAGGGTTTCGTGATCCGAGCCGATCTTTCCCAGCGCGGGCTCGGGGATGTAGTCGGAAACGGCGATCGGCAGGAACGCGATGTCGATCGGGCGCGATTGCAAGACCGATTGGAGCGTCCGCTGGTATTCGTCGACCGAGCCCTCGACGAGCGGGACCAGATGGAGCCGTCCCTGGATTTGCTTCCATCGTTCCTGGAGCCGAGCCAGGCGATCGAGCTCGGCCGTGGGCTCAGCCGCGGTCAGGTCGAGGGCCGCGAGCCGGTGGACGGGCAGGATCGCGGCGGGCGTGTGGATGTGCCACACGGAGTCACCCCGATCGAGCCAGGCCTCGGTGATCTGGGCGGCGGTTCGACCGGTCGAGATATTGGCGAGGTGCCGGACGTCGTCGATTCGCGCGACTGTTCCGCCTCCCGCGACCACGATGTTCATGGGGTCCTGGTCTCCCAGTCGGCTTGCGACCTTGGTCCGCGGAGGCTAGCTTGAGCAAGGGCGAGAGGCGTTCTCGACCGCGTTTCCTTCACGAGAAGCACCCACGATGCCACGATCCGAACCACCCCAGGACGCCTCGGCCGAGATCCTCGCCGAGATCGCTCGCTGGCCGATTTTCGACCCTCATACCCATATCGATCCCCATCGGCCGGCCGCCCGACATTTCGACGAAGTCCTGGGCTATCACTACTATACCGAGCTCGCGCACTCGGCCGGCATGCCCACTTCCCAGGTCGACCCGACCCTTGACCCGAGCGTCCGCGCGACCCATCTGGCCGGTTATCTTGATCGCATCGATTCCACGGTCCAGTACTCGTGGTTGATGGAGATCGCGCGGACGTTTCATGGCTTTGAACCCGAGCGGATCACCCCCGACACGATTGGCGATCTGCTCGCGAAGGCCGACAAGTCCGCCACCGGACCTGCCTGGGATCACGAGGTCTGGACGAAGAGCCGGCTCGAGAAAGTCTTTCTCACCAATGATTTCGACGATCCGCTCACGGGCTGGGATACGTCGGTCTATGTCCCCTGCCTGCGCGCCGACGATTTGGTGCTCAGGCCGCACCGCCCCGGCGTGATCGAGCGATTGCGAACGGCGACCGGGATCGACGTCCAGGATCGCGCGAGTCTCAAGGCCGCGATCGGGCGGCTCTTCGAGCATTTCACCTCGCGCGGAGCGGGTGCCTGCGCGATCAGCTTGCCGGCCGACTTTCGGCCGCGGCCGGAAACCCCCGTAACCAGCTCGACGCCGCTTCGTCGCGTGATCCAGGGGCTCCCCACCCGCGACGACGAACGCCAGGAGGCGAGCCGGTCGGTCTTCTGGATGCTCGCCGAGTTTTGCGCGGAGTTCCGGCTCCCCTTCGACCTGATGATCGGACCCGCTCGGGAGGTCTATCCGATGGGGGTCGCCGGCGGGCGGGATCTCTTCGACCGCCGGGTCAGCCTCCACGATTATCGCGAATTATTCAACCATTTCGCGACCACGACCTTTGTCGTCTCGACCCTCGCCCCAGACGCCGCCGCCGAGCTGGTCGCCTATTCCTGGATCTTTCCCAACGTCTTGCCCATGGGACATTGGTGGTATTCGAATATCCCAGCCTACATCGAGGGCGACCTGCTCGCCCGCGTCCAAGCCCTCCCCAAGAATAAGATCCTGGGCTACTATTCCGACGCCTACAAGCTGGAATTCATCGCCCCAAAATTCAACATGTATCGGAGGTCGCTCGCGCGTGTGTTGGCCGGCGAGCTCATGGGCGACCGAGGTTGGACCATGGATCAAGCCCTTCAATTCGCGAAATTGGTCTTGTTGGAAAACCCAAGGCGTGTGTTTGGCGTCGAACGGGGCTCGGCATCGGCCAGGATTTGACGGGAGGCGATTCTCGAGGCATCCTTCGGTGATACAAGCGTTCGGTCCGGGCTCGCGATCCGCGGCGGCCAGTCGGGCGCGATTGGGATCGCCTTCAGCGTGCGTGAAGGACGCCTCGGCACGGCTCGGGTCGACATGCTCATACGAGGATCAACCGCGATGAACGGCAAACGATCGGGACTTGGAAAGGCGACTCTGATGGCGGGGGTCGCTAGCCTGGTGGGTGGGTCATGGGCCTGGTCCCAGGAGACTTCGCCTGGCTTGTCGTCGGGAAGCGGACAAGGGACCGGGTCCGGATTCTCGAGCGGCGTCCAACGAAACCGATCCGGATCGATCTCTGGCACCGGGCCCTCCCGTACCCCCAATAACCGCGCCGGCCAACCCCCTCGCGAGGGCCCGCCAGGCCGCGGGCTGGGACTGGGGCCTGGCGTCAACGTCCGGTTTCCCAACGACCCCTACCTGATCCCGTTCATGACCCTCGCCCAGGAAGGGGGGGCCGTCGACCCCAATCTCCCCACCGGCGTCACCCCCGAACTGCTCAAGAACGCGAAGCTCATCGGCTCGGTCGATGAGCGAAGCCTGGCCCTTCAGCGGATCGCCAACAGCGCGATTTCGAGCAATCAGCTCTTTCTGGCCCATCAAATCCTCGAGGACGCGGTGAGCTCGGCCATCGAGGTTCAGACCCCGCTCGTCCGTGACCAACGATTGATCGCGATCGTCACGTCGCTCACCATTTTGAACGACGCCCTTTTGCGGGAAGGCCAAAAGGGGACACTCATGCCCCCTCCAGCCGATGCCAAGCCGGAAACGGTCCCCAAAAGCGCCGACCCCACCGTGCTGATCCGGCTCGCCCGGCTGGAATGGAACCGGGCGGCCTATCTCGCCGGCCTGATCGGCAACCCGACCTATCGCACCGAAATGCTCTATCGGGTGGCGGAAAACGAAGCCTCCGGCTCCGCCAGCATCGCCAACGAATTCATCGAGGACGATGTCGAGCCGGCCAAGCCCAATCAAAGGCGCATCGATCGCAATAAGGCCTACCAGACCGCGGCCGACGAGGAGCTGGTCGATGCCTTCAACGTGGCCGGCAAGATCGAACGCCCCATCTGGAGATTCCGCGCCATGGTGCGGATCGCGCTGCAAGCCGCCGATTCACGGCAGTTCGAGCGCGGATTCGAGCTCTCACGCCGGATCGAGAACGCCGAATCGCGAACCGAGGCCCTGCTCCTGATCGCGGAAGCGCTCTGCCGCCAGGACCTGAACGACCGGGCGACCCCGGTCTATGAGGAGGCCGCCCGCGCGGCCGCCTCGATCCAGCAAGAGGGCCTTCGGGGGGTGATCACGGGGTTCGTGGTCGATAGCCTGATTTCGGCCGGGCGTTTCGACGACGCCCGTGCCTGCACGGTCATCTATCCCGAGGAATCGCAAAAACTGGTCGCGCTGGGGGCGATCGCCGAGTCCCAGGGCCGCCGCGGGGGGGCGGAATCCGCGCGTCGCTGGATCGCCGCCGACGTCCCGGCCGCGTATCGGCCCACCCTCTATCGTCGCGTGGTCGCCGGTTATCTCTGGGCCATCGAGCAAAATCGTGGCCGGGGTTTCGCCAAGTGATCACCACCGATCACGCGAAAAACCCCGTGTTTCGCTCTTTCGCCGACCGGATGCCCGTGTGGACCGCTTGCAGATCCGAGGTCAGTACGATCAGTTGACAGCCCAGCTCACGCATCCGGGCCGCGTATTCGGGCCCGCGGCTGAAGACACCCCAGGGCTTGCCCGCCTGGGCGCAGACCCGGGCCAGGTTTTCGATGGCGGCGAGACAGCGGGGGTGGTCGAACTGGCCGGGCACTCCCAGGACCTGGCTGAGATCCGAGGGCCCCACGAACAGCAAATCCACGTCTGGGACGGCCGCGATCTCCGCCAGCGCGGCCAGGGCCCCCGCCGTCTCGATCTGCACCCCCACGAACAAATCGGCGTTGGCCGCGGCCATGTATTCGGCGAGTGGGGCCAGGCCATAGCGGCCGTCGCGATTGCCGCCGTTCAGCCCCCGCTCGCCGCGGGGCCAAAACTTGGCCCACTGGACAGCGCGCTCGACCTCCTCGACCGATTTCACCATGCTGAACATCACCCCGCCAGCGCCCGCCTCGAGCGGGCGCATGACCGCGGCGTAATCGGTCGCCGGCAACCGCGCGAAATGATCCAGGCCATACGACCGCGCGGCCATCGTCGCCAGCTCCACGTCCCGCATCGAGAGCCCCGCGTGCTCGATGTCGATCCAGAGTGCGTCAAAACCCCCATGCTCGCCCACGATTTCGATCAGCTTCGGGCTGAAAAGCTGACCCACGGCGAAGGTCCGGACCACCTTCCCCTCGGCCAGCAACTGCTTGATTCGCGGCATCCGTCTTCTTCCCCCGTCGGCTGGAATACTGGAAAATCCGATACGGGACCGCGCGAGCATCCGCGCCCTCCTCACGACAGGCTAACGGCCTGGCCCCAAATTACCAAGAGCCTGGTTTGGCCTTCTTGAATGCTTGGCCCGACCCGGAAATCGCCTCACGAGGGAGCCTTTTGATGTCGGATCGATTTCAGGTTGTGATCGCGGACTTTCTGGAGGAAGACAAGATCGAGACCGCCGTGCTTGGCGACATCGCCACGCTCACGCGGGCAAGCGCCCACGACGAGAACGAGCTTTTGAGCCACGTCGCGAACGCCGACGCCATCATTCTCTTTCACGACATCTCGCGGGTGGGCGAGCCGACCTTTTCCCGGGCCAAGCGGTGCCGTTGCGTGGTTCGGGCCGGCGTCGGGTTTAATAACATCGATCTGGAATCGGCCACGCGGCACGGGATTCAGGTCTGCAATGTCCCCGATTATGGCACCGAGGAGGTCGCCGACCACGCGATCATGCTTTTGCTCGCGCTCGCGCGGCGGCTCGTCCCCTCGCACCAGGCGATCCGCGAAGGCACCTGGGATTATCGACTCGCCACGGGAGCACCCCGCCTCCGAGGCAATACCCTCGGCCTGGTCGGTTGCGGGCGCATCGGCACGGCGACCGCGCTGCGGGCAAAGGCGTTTGGACTCGACGTCCTGATCCAGGACCCCTATCTTCCAAATGGCATCGAGAAGGCGCTCGGCGTCCGCAGGGTCCGTGATCTCGAGGAACTGCTCGAACAGAGCGAATTCGTGAGCCTCCATTGCTATCTAAACGCCGAAACCCACCACCTCATCGACCGCGCGGCCGTCGCCCGCATGCAATCGGGCACCCTGTTAGTCAACACCGCCCGCGGGCCGCTCATTGATGAGAACGCGCTGCTCGAGGGCCTCGAAAACGCCCAGATCGCCGCCGCCGGCCTGGATGTCGTCGAGGTCGAACCCCTGACCAATGACCGCCTCCGTCTCCATCCCAAGATCCTGCTGACTCCGCATACGGCCTTTTACAGCGAGGAGGGCTACGTCGAGCTACGAGCCAAGGCCGCCTCCGAAGTGCGCGGAATTCTCCTGGGACATGAACCCCGTAACCCCGTCAATAACCCCGCGAAAGCCCCCCACTGACCCCCCTTGCCCGCCAGGAGCACTGCTTGAAATCCCGTGATTCCACCACCATCTGGGTTATCCTCGCACTCCTCACCGCCACGCTCACCGCCGTAACCACCTCGCAGTCAATCGCGCGTTACGACGCCCTCGACAGTGGCTGGTCGTGGGACCTGGCCTATTACAACCAATGGTTCTGGTGCGTCACCCACGGCATCCCCCAGATCACGATTCGACCAGCCTCCGCCTACGCGATCGAGGGACCCTCGGTCTGGAAAATGAACTACCTCGCGCCGATTCGGCTGCTGATCGCCCCCCTTTACGCACTTGCCCCGGGTCCGCGGACCTTGATCGTGCTTCAGAATGTCGTCTTCTGGTGGGTGATCCCGGCCGCGTTTGGGTTGGTCCGCGCGGAATCAGGCTCGACCAAGATCGCCCTCCTCGCGACGGCGCTCGTTCCCTTGACGCCGTTTTTCTGGCCGCTCTGCTGGAACGATTTTCGCGAGCTTCAGCTTGTGGTTCCGTTTGTCCTGTGGGCCGTCTGGGGGGTTCGCGAGCGGGCGATCGGCCTGACGGCGCTCGGTGTCGCCGGGATGATCGCCTGCCGTCAGGAATACGCGGTCATGACCGCGAGCCTTGCCTTTCTGCCGGCACTCCGTCACGAGTCGCTCACGATTTCACTCCGCTGGCGCAACACCCTGGCAATGGTCGGCACCGGTTGGTTCTTGTTCGCGTTTTTCGGCTACTTACATGTGATGGTGGGCCCGACAGCGCCCAAACATTACATCGATCAGTTCCTGGGTCCCAAGGCGGGCATGCGCGAAACGCTGTGGACCGCGGGGGAGACGCTGATTCTAGGGACCGGCGCATGGGCGCTTTTGGCCCTTTTCGCCCCTCGGGTTTTGGGGCTGGCACTGCCGTGGATCTGGGGCCTTTGTAGCGGCCGATGGGCAAACCGATTCCTCTCGACGACCGAATGGCATCACGTGCGATATGTCGTGCCGGCGACCGCCATCGTCCTGGCCGCGGGCCTGATCGGCTTTTCCAGCCTCGCCCGCCGGCTCGCCGACCGCCGGGGCTGGAGCTCCTTGATCGGGCTCACGATCACGGGCATGATCATCTCCGCCGTGGGGCTTCGGGACACCAACCAACGGCTCGCGCGAAAGCCGCTCGCCATCGATCCCCAGGAAGCCGCCGCCATTGGATCCTGGATCCGCCAGGTCGGCCCCGGCGACGGCGTCCTGGCCGATTACCAGGTTTCGGCCCCCTTGTCGTCACGCTCCACGCTCTACAGCTATACACTTGATTCGAATCTCCCACCAGGATTTCCGAGGCTCGACAAGAAAATTTCCTGGCTCTTCGCAAGGAACGATTTCCCATTCCTTAAGTTGTTGCTAACACAGGACTTCGAAACCGTTTATCAAGGTCGATACCTGACTATCGCGCGCCGGCGACAGTGACCGGAACGACGGCGTGGATCTTTTTTTCATTCCGCGCGAACCGGTTGTCGCGATAGAATGTCTAGCCGTCAAAGTCCTTTCCGAATTAATCGGGTGGTCTGGACGTCTTGAGAAGACCGCCCGTGATTGGCGTCTTGAGCGCGAGGCTCAACGTGGGCAAGGACGAGGGCCGGGCGCGTGGCCTGGCTCGATCGATGTCTCGGGAGCCGAATGGAGCCCATGACTCGGTAGCTCGAACCGCGGGACCAATCCAGGTCCCATCTCCCGGTGAAGCGGCGAATGATCGTTGTCTCGATCGACGCGCTTCACCTCGTGATCCCGCCTCCTCCAGGCGGATGTGAGGGTAATGTCATGAAGAACCGCACGAATCAGACGCTGTCGGCCCTGGCTTCTTCCACCCGGCTGAATCGCGGTACGCGGTCGCTCGCCCTTCAGGCGGGCTCCAATCATGGCAAAACGGCCTCGACCATCCGCCAAGTCGAACATGGCGTCATGTATGACGTTATGGATTGGAATCATCTCGTACCGATTCTGCCGTCGGTGCCCGCGATTCCACCCATTCCCGGGGTATTTTCGACAGCCTCCAGGCAATCGGACCAAGATCAACGCGACGCGCGGCTAGGCCCCTGGCTTGGCGGGCGATCGTCGGGATCATGTTCGCGATCGCGGCGATGTCGGACGAGCTCGCCCAGGGCGGGCTTGAAACGCGCCTCCGGTCGGTTGGCCTTGGCCCCCGCCCGAGCTGGTGCTCTGGGAAGCTAGGAAACGTCCTTCGACGGTCTCCCGCCATCCATTCGTCGCCCGCGGCTGATGATTCCCGTGAGGGGTTTCTCACGCGCGGACAGTTGGCGATGGGTTGCTGGTGCATTCCGATCGATCGAGTGGTTGGCTGAAGCGCGTCGAATCGTCGTGGGTCGCGCCTTGGCCATCCCTCGGAGACGCCGTCTCTCTTGTTCGCCGTTAAGCGCCTTGTCGAGCGACCCTAGAGGGGACTCGTCCAGGAACGACTCGTGCCGGCGCGCCTTTCGATGGGGCGCGGACACGCCGGGTCGGTGGCGCGGGGCGATATCCCAGTCAGTCCCAGGGGTCGCGCGGGTCTCGCGATGAACGCCTGACAGCCCCCTGGCGAGGATCCGGAGAGTCCCCAGAGTCGGGGAGAAGGTTGATCACGTGTATCTCTCGGCAAGTGTTCTCGAAGCGGAATCGTCCTTGGAAGAGAGTCCCGGCGGCCTGGAGCGTGGGGGGTGGGCGGACCTCGCGGTGGTGGTTCGCCGCGCCCAGGCCGGCGATCGTGACGCGTTTGGCGATCTGATGGCTCAATTCGAGCCCACGGTCCACGCGATCGCGCTGCGACGGCTAGGTAATGTCAACGACGCGCTCGAGCTCACGCAGGACGTGTTCCTGCACGTGCTCAAGCGGCTCGACCAGTTGCGCGAGCCCGAGCGGTTCGCGGGCTGGCTCAAGCAGATGACCGCGCGGATGGCGATCAACCGCGCGACCCGTCGGCTGCCCCCTCCCTGCGTTGAGAACAGCGTGCTCGAGGCCTCTTTCGGTCCGCGGGAGTCGGCGATCGACCGTCTGATCGCGAGCGAGCACGTCGATCGGCTCACCCGGGCGCTTGCCGAGCTCAAGATCATCGATCGGGAGGCGCTTGACGCCTTCTATCTCAAGGGCCTTTCCTTGATCGAGATCGCCACGCTTTTCGAGGTCCCGCTCGGCACCGTCAAGCGTCGACTGCACACCGCGCGAAAACGGCTCAGGCAGGCCCTGGAGGATTCGGTCGCCGATCCCAGCGAATGGACCGACCACGGCGAGGCAAACGAGGAAGACGAGCTCGAGCTCGTGGGTACCTCGTCCGAGGGTGCCTGGTGATGATCAAGCCTGGGCCGGGCGCTCTCGGAGTCCCGGCTCAGGGCTCGTTTTCATGAGGTTGATTGGCCTGGTACAGGGCTTGCTCGCGCTCAAACTGGCTCGCTCGGCCCGTCAAGACCACATAATCGATCCACGCCCCCACGATGATCGGGGCGATCAGCGCCGAGACGAGAACGACGCCAACGTCCGGCCGGCCAAAAGAGGTAAAGATCGCCAGGAACATCGCGCCGATCAGGCCAGGGACGATCGTCAGCGCCCAGGTCACGCGACGATACCGCGCGAGCTGATCCTCCAGCGGCTCGGCATCCAGCCGCAGTCGGCCCAGCTTGGTCCGCCAGTAGGCCAACCGAACGTCCCAGGAGTCGTCGATTTCGGGGTTCATTCTTTCCCTAGGTTCAAGGAGCGGCCGCGGAGCTAGGTCAGGCAATCTCGTAACTCCACCGTTGGCGATCACGGATTCGACTTGATCATGAATCTGTCTCGGAGACTCGTATGAGGCGTGGGGAGGGCGATCCGGCTCAAAGGGTTGGCGAAACGACGACGGAAGTGCTCCAGGTAAGGGCTTGCGAGACAACAGCGCCGCCTTGCCTGGCCAATCTTCAGTCGGTGGTAAACCTCATCCGTGGGGATGGCGAAGAACCTCTTGAAGTCGATCCCCATCTCTTCGAGCCTCAGCCCCTCCGCGTCAAGCTCGGGCAGGACGCGCTCGAGAAAGTGATCACGCTCATCATTGTTTTGTTGGATGCGTTTCCAGATCTCCGAGCCTTTGGGTACCGCCGTCTTCAACTCGCTCGCGGTGTGGACTTCACGGAACAAGACCGTCGGAATCTGGTTCCTCGCCTTCGAACCCTGGTTCTCCGAGGCGTCGCCGCTGTTTCTTGCGCCATGATCGCTATCGAAATCGTACCATTGACTCAGAATCACGGCCTAGGGATGTGTTTCCTTTAATAGCAAAGGAGGATCCGTCTCGAGGCTCGACAACTCGATGTGAACCTGAATCATGTTGGAGACGATCTCTCCCTGGCGGAGACAACGATCGCCGCCCACGGCGGATTGCTCATAAATCGCCGTCGCGTCCAGCGCGTCAGTCCTCGCCCAACTGGAACGTCGGCCTGACGTAGCAATGAAGTAACATTCCTCGTCAGCCTTCACATCTGGAATTCAATCGGCGTCTCCGTTTCGAGCTTCAAGATTCGCGGGAACCGGACCTGACAAATCACCTCATGAAGGGGATTGGTCTCGTAAATCACCCTTTCGGCTTCAGGGGGGGCCATTTCCGGGCGGGCCCTTTCCGCGAGGAGCCTTGAATCGACGTCCGTTTTCATCCTGTGTGACCTAGCCCCGGAAGTCAACGTCCGTGACTCCAATCCCATCCCTCGATCGCGAGGACGGAATCCGATGCGGCATAACAAGGCGTCTTGGAGAGAGGTTTTCGCTGAGGAGGTTCATCCTCACTCCGCCAGCCTCCGGAGTTGCTCCAGCAGTTCCACGGCGCGTTCGGGCGTGATCTCTTCGGTCCGAAGCCGCTTGAGCTCGACCAACAGCGGCTCTGGAAGTGACGCGAAGAGGCTCCCCTGGAGCGCCCGGCCGGTCTTGACCTTGCGCTTGATCGGGCCCTCGGCCGGGCCGGGGTCGGGGCCGTGCTGCTTTTCGAGGAACGCCAGGATCTCGCGCGCTCGCTCGAGCACCGGCGCGGGCACGCCAGCTAACCGGGCGACGTGGATGCCATAGCTCTGGTCAGCGCCCCCGGGTGTGATCTGATACAGAAAGACGATCTCACCCTCGCGCTCCAGGACCGCCACGCTACGGTTGCGCAGGCGGGCCTTGGTCTTTTCCAGCTCCACCAGTTCGTGATAGTGGGTCGCGAAGAGGGTGCGGCAGCCGACGTGGTCGTGCAAGTGCTCGGTGATCGCCCAGGCGAGCGAGATCCCGTCAAAGGTGCTCGTGCCGCGGCCGATCTCGTCTAAAATCACCAGCGACCGGGGCGTCGCGTTGTGCAAAATGTTCGCGGTCTCGGTCATCTCGACCATGAAGGTACTCTGGCCGCGGCCCAGGTCGTCGGCCGCGCCTACCCGCGCGAACAGCCGATCGACGATCCCCATTCGCGCCCGGCGGGCCGGCACGAAACTCCCCATCTGGGCCATCACGGCCAGAAGGGCGACCTGACGGATGTAGGTGCTCTTGCCCGCCATGTTCGGCCCCGTGATCAGCACGATCGAGCCGTGCTCCTCGCCGAGCCGAACGTCGTTGGGGACGAAGCCGCCGGTTTGCAGGATCGCGTCCAGCACCGGATGCCGGCCGGCATCGACCTCAAGGACCGAATCCGCCACGATCTCGGGCCGGCAATAGCCTTGCCGAACCGCCAATTCGGCCAGCGCGGACAGGGCGTCGAGCTGCGCCAGCACCGCCCCCGCCTGGATCAGCCGGGGCGACTCGGCCGAGACCCGATCTCGGAGGGTCGTGAAAAGCTCGTACTCAAGCTCATAAGAGCGCTCCTGGGCGCGGAGGACCTTGTCTTCGTATTCCTTGAGCTCGGCGGTGATGTAGCGCTCGGCGTTCTTGACGGTCTGCTTGCGAATATAGTCGGCGGGGATCGTGGCCCCGCGCGACTGGGACTGGGCGTGGGTAATCTCGATGTAGTAGCCAAAGACCTTGTTGAAGGCGACCTTGAGATTCTGGATGCCGGTCTTGCGCACTTGCTCAGCCTGGAATTTCGCGATCCAGGACTTGCCGCCGCGGGCGTCCTCGCGGAGTTCGTCGAGCCCGGCGTGGTAGCCCTCTCGGATCATGCCCCCCTCCTTGACGGCCAGTGGGGGGTCGTCGACCAGGGCGGCCTGGATCTCGTCACGGATCTCGGGGCAAAGCTCGAGGGCGGCCTCGAGCTGATTCAGACGGAGCGATCGTCGCGCGGTGATCCGGGCCTTGATCCTGGGAAGCAGGGCCAGCGTCTTGCCCAGCACCGCCAGGTCGCGGGGGCTCGCTCGCCCTGTTCCCACCCGCGCTGACAGACGCTCAAGGTCGTAGGCCTGGGCAAACCACTCACGCAGGTCG
>JAKBAP010000472.1 GCA_021808995.1 Planctomycetota bacterium
CTCGTTGGCGGCCGGGCGGTCGCGCAATTGCTCGCGACCATCGACGAAGGCACGGCCACCTGTCGAGACGCGACCCGCGAGGTGGAATGGATCAGCATGGACCCGGCGATCGCCATTATCTCGGCGTCGGGCCGGGTGACACCTCGTGGGAATGGAACCGCGCGGATCGTGGCACGGCTGGGTTCGTACGAGGCGGCGGCGAGCGTCGACGTGGTGGCCCTTGACCAGCCGTCACCGGTCAGTTTTCGCCGCGACGTGATTCCGGCGTTCAGCCAGGCGGGCTGCAACATGGGGGCCTGCCACGGCACGCCGACTGGCAAGGGGGGCTTTCGCCTGAGCCTGCGCGGCTATCTGCCCGACCAGGATTTCGCGACTCTCTCGCGTGAGATCGCCGGCCGGCGGATCAACACCCTCTCGGCCGAGACTAGCCTCCTTTTGCGCAAGCCGCTGGGGCAAGTCCCCCACGAAGGGGGGCTCCGGCTGGCGAAGGGGTCGAAATCCTATGAATTCCTGCGTGACTGGATCGCCCTGGGCGCTCATGACGACCCGGAGTCGACCTTGCCGACGCGGATCGAAATCCTGCCGGGTGCCCGGGTCTTGAACGATGCCGCTCAAACCCAGCAGATCGTGGTACTGGCCCACGACGACAAGGGGTACGTCCGGGACGTGACCGCGATTTGCTATTTTGATTCCTCGAACCCCTCGATCGCCGAGGTCGACGCCGACGGCTACGTACGGTTCAAGGCCCGGGGCGAGGTCGCGGTGGTCGCCCACTATTTGAACCTGGTCGCGAACGTCCGCCTGACGCATTTGACGGCCGTCCCGGGCTTCATCGCCGCCAAGGTCCCCCACGATAACCTGATCGACCACGCCGTCTTCGCCAAGCTCAACCGGATGCGCATCCCCCCTTCGTCAACGTGTGACGACTCCGAGTTTCTTCGCCGCGCGACACTTGACCTGGTCGGCATGCTCCCGACCACCGACGAGACTCGGGCCTATCTCGCGGAGCCGGAGGGTTCGCGTCGCGCGCTTTTGATCAATCGCCTGCTGGACCGCCCGGAATTCAACGAGTTCTGGGCGCTCAAACTGGCCGACGTCCTGCGTGCCAACGGGCGGCTGATCCAGCCCAAGGGGGCGTATGTGTTCCATCGCTGGATTCGAGCATGTCTTGAGAAAAACATGCCGATGGACCAGTTCGTTCGCGAGCTGCTCACGGCCGATGGCTCGACCTATCGCAACCCGGCCGCGAACTATTATCGGGTCAGCCGAGACCCCGAAACGGCCATGGAGTCGACGGCCCAGCTCTTCCTGGGGGTCCGCATCCAGTGCGCCAAGTGCCATAATCATCCCTTCGAGCGCTGGACGCAGGATGATTATTACGGATTCGCCGCCTTTTTCGCGCAGGTCGGGCGCAAAAAAGGGAACCTGCTCGAGGAAGAGGTCATCTATCCGAGGACGACCGGCGACGTCCGGCAACCGCGCACGGGGCGGGTCATGCCTCCCAAGGCCCTTGGGGGTCCGGTTTTGGATCAACCCGGCTCGCCTGACCGCCGGGTGCGACTGGCGACGTGGCTCGCGGGGCCTCAGAATCCCTTTTTCGCGAAGAGTCTCGTCAATCGCGTCTGGTTTCATGTCATGGGCCGGGGGATTGTCGAGCCGATCGATGATTTTCGAGATTCCAACCCCGCCTCGAACGATGAATTGCTCGACGGACTCGCCACCGATTTCGTCAAGAACGGCTATGACCTCAAGCGCCTGGTTCGCCTGATCGCGTCGAGCCGTGTCTACGCCCTGAGCGCCCATCCGAACGCGCTCAACAAGGACGATTCGCTCTATTTTTCGCACGCCATCGCCAAGCTCTTCCCGGCCGAGGTCTTGCTCGACTCGATTTCGTCGTTCACCGGGTCGCAGACGGCGTTTGAAAACCTGCCCAAGGGGGCACGCGCGACCCAGATTCCCGATGGCAAGATCGAGAACGCGTTTCTGAAGACGTTTGGCCGCCCCGCGCGTGAGCTTGCTTGCGAGTGCGAGCGCGAGTCCGATTCCAACCTTTCGCAGGCGCTTCAGCTCATCGGCGGGGCGACGGTCAATGGCAAGCTCCGCGACGACAACGGCCGGATGGCCCGGTTGGCGAGCTCCAAGGCGACTCCCGACGAGATCGCCCACGAGCTTTACACCGCCGCGTTCTCGCGAGAGCCGACGGCCGACGAACGAGCCGCCGTGCGCAAGCACCTCGCGACGGCCCCCGATCGCCGTCAGGCCGTCGAGGACCTGGGCTGGGCGCTGATCAATTCCAAGGAATTCTTGTTCCGGCATTGAGGCCGGCCAATGCCGAGCGCCCCTCGACAACGCGGCCACGTCCGGCGAAAATCACCACGTAACCGGGCGCGTGCCGGCGCTTGAGCATTCGACGGGCTGGAGCTCGACGCGATGGTTGACGACGTGATCGTCGGCGCGGGGATTATCGGGCTGGCCCATGCCTACCACCTGGCGATCCGGGGCCGGCGGGTCGCGGTCTTCGAGAGATCCCCCCGTGCCCGGGGCGCATCCACCCGCAATTTTGGGATGATCTGGCCGATCGGCCAGCCGTTTGGGCCACGGCGGGAACTCGCGCGAGCGAGTCGTTCGATCTGGCTCCAGATTCTCGTGGAGAGTGGCCTCTGGCACGAACAATCCGGCTCGTTGCACCTGGCCTATCACGACGACGAGGCGGCCGTGCTCGAGGAATTCGCCTCCCTTTCGCGTGATCATGGCGATCCGGTCGAGCTGCTCTCGCCCCGCCAAGTCCACCAGCGAGCAGCGCGGGTCAAGGGCGAGGGCCTACGAGCCGGGCTCCTTTCGAACGCGGAGATCTGCGTCGACCCTCGCCAGGTGGTCGCGGACCTGCCCGGCTGGCTCCATGAGCGATTCGGCGTGCGTTTCCACTTCGGCAGGCGAGTGATCGGCGTCGAGCCTGGTTCGATTCACGCGGGCTCTGAACGCATCCAGACCGACCGCGTCTGGATCTGCGCGGGCGACGACCTCGATTCCCTGTTCCCGGATCAATACCAGGCGCTCGGGCTCGTCCGTTGCAAGCTCCAGATGATGCGCTCGGCGGCCCTGGCGGACGGATCGCGGATGGGACCCATGCTGGCGGGCGGGCTGACTCCGCGCCATTATGAATCGTTCAGGGCATGCCCTTCGCTGCCGGCTCTCAGGCAACGAATCGCCCGTGAAACGCCCTGGTTTGACGAGTACGGCATCCACGTCATGGCCTCGCAAAACGGTCTCGGCGAGCTCACGATCGGTGACTCCCATGAATATGGCGACGCGATCGAACCCTTCGACCAGGCCCGGATCGACGACTTCATCCTCGCGTATCTGCACACGTTTCTCGATCTTCCCGAGCTTGCGATCGCGTCGCGCTGGCATGGAGTGTACGTGAAGCATCCGGCCGAGGTTTACGTTACGATCAAGCCGATCGAGGGCGTCGTTGGCGTGACCGGGCTCGGGGGAGCGGGGATGACCCTTTCATTCGGAGTCGCCCAGCGGGTGGTTCAGGAGACCCTGTCATGACCGGCCGGCCGGCGATTGAACTTGTCGTCTTCGACATGGCGGGGACGACGGTCCACGACGATGATACGGTGAACCGGATCCTTCGGGAATCGTTGGCGTCGTTTGGCGTTCACGCCGAGCCCGAGCAGGTGAATCGCGTGATGGGATTGCCAAAGCCACTGGCCATCGAGACGATCTTGAGGACCGTGGGAGATGCCTCGCCCGACGTCGATGCGATCCATGCCGAGTTCGTCGCCCAGGCGATCGGGTTTTACGGCCGCGATGCCAGCGTTCGCGAAGCGCCTGGGGCGACCGAGGTCTTTCGCGTGCTCGCCGCGTCCGGCGTGAGGATCGCGCTCGACACGGGCTTTAGCCGGGTGATCGCGGATGTGATCCTCGACCGGCTGGGCTGGCGCGACGGCTCGCTGATCGCGGCGACCGTCTGTTCGGATGAGGTCGCGCGCGGCCGTCCCTTTCCCGACATGATCGTGCGTCTGATGCGGGACCTGGAAGT
>JAKBAP010000473.1 GCA_021808995.1 Planctomycetota bacterium
TCGCCCGGCGGGTGAGAATCAAGACCCGAGCGGTTGAACGATGGCGAGCCAGTCACCATACTAACAGGTCGTGCGTAGGGTCCGAATGTCGGGAGCCGTCCCGCCTGGGTCCTGAATCGCTCCCCCGCCTGTTACCTACCGCCGCGGCCGCCGCGATTTCTTGATTTGGGTTTGCCCTGATGTCACAACCACGAGTGGGCCTCTGGCTAATTGGCGCTTTCGGAGGCGTCGGCTCGACCATTACCCTGGGCCTGAGCGCGATGGCCCGCGGCCTGACCGATCAAACCGGGCTCGTCTCGGCCTTGCCTCTTTTTGACGGCCTGCCGCTGCCTGATCCCGGCGATTTCATCGTGGGCGGCCACGAGATCCGCCACACGACGTTCGAAGCCTCGGCCGAGGAATTCCGCCAGGGATCGGGCGTGTTCGACGCCTCCTGGATCGAGACCTGTCGAGCCGACCTCGCCTCGGCGTCCGCTCGCGTCCGGCCTGGAACGCTCGTGGGCTCGGGCCACGCCATCGAACGACTTGGCGACTGGGCCGGCGACCAGGGCGAAACCAACCCCCGCCGCGTCATCGACCGGCTGGGGGCCGACCTGGACAATTTCGCGCGGGCGCACGCGATCGAGCACCTGATCGTCCTCAATGTCGCCAGCACCGAGCCCCCGTTTCCAACCGGCCCCGTCCATGACAACTGGGCGAGCCTCGACCGAGCGCTGAAATCCGAGCCGGGGGTGATCGTCCCCTCAAGTACCCTTTACGCCGCCGCCGCCCTCGAGCGCGGGCACACCTATTTGAATTTTACCCCCAGCCTGGGTGCCTCGATCCCCGCCCTGGCCGAGCTCGCGGGATCCACGGGTGCCCTCCACGGCGGCAAGGACGGCAAGACCGGCGAGACCCTCATGAAGACGGTCCTCGCCCCCATGTTCTTTCAGCGCAACATGCGGGTCATGAGCTGGGTGGGCCACAATATCTTTGGTAACCGCGATGGGATCGTACTCGACGACCCGGCCAATAAGAGCTCCAAGGTCGATACCAAGGACAAGGTCGTCAGCGGTGTGCTGGGGTATAAACCGTCATCCGTCGTGAGCATCGAATACGTCCCGGACATGGGCGACTGGAAAACCGCCTGGGACCACATCCACTTCCGCGGCTTTCTGGGTGCCAAGATGACCCTTCAGTTTATCTGGCAAGGGTGCGATAGCCTTCTGGCCGCCCCGCTCGCCATCGACCTGGCACGGTTCGCCCACCTGGAAAAGCTGCGAGGGGGCCATGGCCTCATGCGCCACCTGGCGTCGTTTTTCAAGGGGCCCGAGGGGGTCGCCGAGCACGATTACTTCAAGCAATTCCAGATGCTCGTCGACCACATCGAAGCCCACCACCCCGCCAAGAGCCCGACCGACACCGGCGCGCCCCAGCGGCCTGAACCTCTCGCCTGATGACCAACCGCGATCCCTTCCGAGTCCTCCCGCATGCGTCTTGCCTTCAGCACCAACGCCTACCTTCGACACCCGTTCGACCAGGCCGCGAGCCGGATCGCGGCCATGGGCTACGACGGCCTTGAGCTCATGGCCGACGTCCCCCACGCCTGGCCCGCCCACCTCTTGAATGAGCAAAAACAAGCCATTCGCGACGCGATGGGTCGATCCCGACTCGCCTTTTCCAATGTCAACGCGTTCATGATGAACGCGATTAGCGATCACCGCCAGCCCTACTGGCATCCCTCGTTCATCGAGCCCGATCACGCCTATCGCCAGGTGCGGATCGACCACACCAGGCGCGCTCTCGACCTCTGCGCTGAGCTCGGAGCCCCCCACATCACCACCGAGCCCGGCGGACCGCTCGCGCCGGGCCAGTCGCGAAGCGAGGCGATCGACATCTTCGTTGAAGTCTTGAAACCCCTCGCCGAACACGCGCACAAACGGGGCGTCCTGCTCCTGATCGAGCCCGAGCCAGGTCTCTTGCTCGAGACCACCGACCAATACCTCGAGGTCGCCGAACGCCTCGCCTCGCCGTCGATCGGGCTGAATTTCGACGTCGGCCACGCCTATTGCATGTCCGAGGATCTGCCCAGGGCCATCGCCAAGCTCGGCCCCCATACTCGCCACTACCACCTGGAAGACATCGCCGCCACCCGCGTCCACCACCACATGGTCCCCGGCACGGGCGCGATCGATTTCGGCCAGGTGATCGCGGCCATCAAGGCCACGGGCTACGACGGCTGGCTCACGGTCGAGCTTTATCCGTTCGTCGAAGACCCCGACCTGGCCGCGAAACAGGCCCTCGAGCTCCTGCGACCCTTGACCGAGCTCCCGGCATGACGTCCGGCACGTCCCGCGGCGGGCTCGCGATTCTCGCCTGGCTCCAGCTCGTGCGGCTGCCTGGCGTGATCACGGCCGCGGCGGACAGTCTCTCGGGCTACGTGCTCCTTAACCCCGGCTGGCAACTCCACGACTGGGATCGCCTGATCCCCCTGGCCGCCGTCTCGATGATCCTGTACGCCGCCGGCATGGCTCTGAACGACGTCGCCGACCACGCGGTCGATCAGGCCGAACGACCCGGCCGGCCAATCCCCTCGGGACGAGTTAGGCGCTCGCACGCGGCCCTGTTCGCGGCGATCGGGCTCGTGGTCGGCCCCGGTATCCTCTATTGGAACCGGGAAATCGCGAGTGTCATCGCCATGGCGCTGGCGGCTTGCGTCGTCGCCTATAACCTCTGGCTCAAGCACACCTCGCTCGGCCCGCTCGCGATGGGCACCTGCCGAGGGCTGAATTTCTTCATGGGCCTCGCGTACTCTCCCTTGTGTGGCGTCGAACTCCCGCTCGCGTTTGGGCTCTTCGTGGTTGGCATCACCATGATCAGCCGCTCCGAGGTCGCCGGCGGCTCGATCCGGGAGATCGTGCCTGGCCTGATCGTCGAGATGGCCGCCCTCGCGTCCCTGGGTGCCCTCGCCCTCATGCCAGGGAGCCGACCAGCCGATTGGGACCCTCGCCATTTCCAGGCCATCCTGGGAATCTCGATCCTCGCGGCGGTCGCCATCGCCCAGCTCGCCGTCGGCTGGCGAGCGATTCGCTCACCCGAGCCCAAAACCATCCAGAAACTGGTGAAGACAGGCGTCCTGAGCCTCGTCTGGATCCACGTCGGCCTGATTACGGCCGTCCTGGGACCACCGGCCGCGCTCCCATTCGTGGCCCTCTGGGTCGTCGCCTTTCTGATCGCCCGGCGTCTTTACGCCACGTGACCTCGCGCCTGGTCTTGTCGCGCCGTCGATGTCATAATCAGAGGCGTCGTGGACCGCGACTGGACCAAGCGAGGATCATCGCCGTGAGCACGAACCTCTCCAATACCTGGGATCTTTCGACCCTCGAAGACTACCCTTGCAGCGATGGCGAGCCCATGGCGGAAAACACCACTCAGTACCGCTGGATGGTGTTGATCAAGGAAGGACTGGAGGCCCTTTTCAGGGAAGACCCGAACGTTTTCATCGCCGCCGACCTCTTCTGGTACGCGGTCCCCGGGAAAAACCCGATCCGGGTCGCCCCCGACATCCTGGTCGTCTTCGGCCGGCCCAAGGGCGAACGCCTCTCCTACATGCAGTGGGTCGAGGAGGGAGTTCCACCCCAGGTCGTGTTCGAAATCCTCTCACCCGGCAACCGCAGGCTCGAAATGGAACGCAAGTTCCGTTTCTACAACCGCTATGGCGCTGAGGAGTATTATCTTTATTACCCAGAGGAAGGCCAACTGACCGGATTTCTCAGGGGACCAGAAGGGCTCAAGCCCATCACCCGGATGAAAGGCTTTCGGAGCCCACGCCTGGGAATCACCTTTCACCCTCGACCCGGCCCCGAAAACCTGATCATTCGCGGCCCCGACGGAAAGCGGTTTCTCACGGTTGACGAGTTGAGGGAAGACCGAGACAAGAAAGCCAGGCTCGCTCGCAAACTCAAGCGGACCAGCCAGGCCGCCGTCCGCCTGGCGGAGGAGGAGCATCGGAACGCCCTCAAGCAAGAACAAATCGCCCAGGCCGAACGAGAAAACGCCCTCAAG
>JAKBAP010000474.1 GCA_021808995.1 Planctomycetota bacterium
GCCCCATGGTTGCCGCACCGGATCAGGACGCTGTTTTTCCCCTGCTTGAGAGCGACGTCAAACCGGGCCTGATCATGCTCGAATCCCCGTGAATCCTCGAACCTGTAGACCTGCGTGCCGTTGATCCAGACGGTGAGGGTATCGTCCGAGCCGACGACCATCCTGGCCGTGCGGGCGATGGGGCTTTCCAGCTCCGCGTATCCATAGGCGCAGACTTCGTCGCCACCGCGAAACACTCGGCCCAGGTTGATCTGTCCGCGCTCGTCTACGGGCTTGACGGAGCGCCAGGATACGGGCCTGCCCCCCTTGGCCTCGAGTTTCGCGGCGAGGTCGATGGGCTTTCGAGGGTCCACGAGCCCCTGGGACGCGATCGGGAAGGGACCGATCACCCGCCAGCCGACGATCGGGATGACGGCCTCGTAGACTTGGTGGAGTCCTGGCAGGGCCGCTCGGGGGAGCTCGTTTCGGCTGGCGAGCTCGTCGAGGATCGATGCGGCCTGGTCGCGGATCGGGGCCAGGGCCGCGGCCGAGGCATCGCGGAGGGTCGCGCTTTTGTCGGCGAGCCCTCGCAGATAGACCGGAAGCGCCCGGATATCGGGCATCGCGGCGAGCGCCATCGCGGCCTCGTACGCGGTCGGCTCAAGGCCGGCGAGGGCGACGAGCTCGGGGATCGCGTCTCGATTCGCATAGGCGGCCATGGCGGCGACGGCCTGTTTTCGGACGTCAAGGGCGGGGTCGCCGAGGAGCTTGCGAAGCCGCCGACTTGCCTCCAGGGCGGTGGCTTTCGGGAGCGAGGCACGCAGCTCGAGAAGCGCCAGCGCGGCCGCCCCGCGCACGGCGGGGTTCTTGCTGGCGAGCAAATCCATGAGACCGGTCGCGGCCTCCGGGCGTTTGATCTTTCCCAGCGCGGCGGCGATGCGTGGGGTGCGATCGAGGGCGATCGCGGATTCGAGCAGCGACAAGAGCCCCTTCGCGGTGTCGACCCCGCCGATCGTCTCGACGGCCTCAAGGGCAGCGCCACGAACGGAGTCGGGCGCGTGCGTGTCGCCCACCTCGTGGATCAGCATCGAGATGCTCGATCGATCGCCGAGCACTCCAAGCGCCCGCGCGAGCTCGACCTTCACGGCGGCTTCCGGTTCGTGGGGATAGCGAGCGCGAACGAGAGCGGTCGCCTCGGTATCCTTCGTGGCGACGATGCCGCGGGCGGCCGCGGCCCGGACGACGGGGGAGGGGTCGGCCAGGAACCCACGAAAGGCCGCCAAAACCGCCGGCGTGCCGGTCCAGGCGATGGTGCGCTCCGGGGGGGCTCGTCGCGCGGGCTGGGTCCCCCACCAATGGCCGTCCCACGGCGGAGCGCGGCGATCAACCTCGGCCAGGAACGCGATGGCTCGCGCGCGCTCGTCGGCGGGGCGTGGGTTTGAGCGGGCGAAGTCGACGAGCAATCCCACCGCGTCAGGGTCGTAGACCCCCTCGAGCACGTGGAGCGAGCCGTCGCGAATCGCGGGGTTGCTCGAGGCCAGTCCGGCCGCGAGCCCCTTCCAATCGCCGATCCTGACAAGCGCCCGCCGGGCCGCGAAGGCGACGTAGGGATCGCTCTCGGCCAGCATGGGCAAGAGGTCGGCGACCCGCTTTTCGTCTCCGATCCGTCCCAGGGCGATCGCCGCTTGCAACCGGACGCTGGGGTCGTGATCCTTGAGGCACCTCACCAGCCCGGGAACCGCGATCGGGACAGCGCGCTCGCCGAGGGCCCGCGCGGCCTGGGCGCGAACATCGGCGACCCCAGCGACAAGCGCCTCCATGATCGGCTCCGTCCCCTCGGGCGTCGCGCCCGCGATCGCGTCAACGACCCACACCAGATGCCGCCGGGCGATGGGATTGGTCTTTTCCGAGACCAAGGCCTCGCGGACGAGCGGCAACACGGTCTTTCCCTGCTTGACGAGAGCGGCCTGGGCCGCCGTTCGCTCATGATAGGACGGATGCGAGAGCCGGGCGATGAGCGCGCTCGCGGGGTCGGTGTCGCGGCCACGCGGCATGGGTGCCGAGGCGAGCTTTCCGGTATAGGTGACGGCGTAGACCCTGCCCAGTTTCTCGGTCTTGTTGGCCCAACCCCCCATCGACCAGTCGGCGACGTACATGGTTTTCCCATCATTCGAAAGCGCGAGGTCGAGCGGCCGGAACGATTCGACGCCGCCGGGGGTGACGAAATCGATCACGCGGGCGACCTTGAAGCTCGCCCCCGAGGGCTCGAACCGGAACGCCTGCACCTTGCGCTTGCCCCACTCGGCCCAAAACAGAAGGCCGCGGTATTCCTCGGGCCACGCGTCCTCTCCGTAGAAGACACCGCCGCAGGGAGAGCCGCCGCCATACTCGGCCATGCGATTGAGCATCCGGTCAAGGCGTGTGTGATAGTCGTGGGGATATCCGTAATAACCCCCATCGATGTGGTGTGTCACCCGCGTCCACCACCCCAGGCCGTCGTCGGTGTTGTCATAGGTGAAAAGGTTGTCGCGGTCGTCGAGATTGGCTTCGAGATGGTTGCGAGTGCCGGTGGAAAAGACCTCGAGCCCGGTTCCGTCAAGGCGGCACCTGAGCACGCCGCCGCCAACGACCTGGGCCGTCCGGCCATCGGGACCGGTCGCCTTGGGCACTCCCTTATCGCCGACGGCGACGTAGAGATATCCATCGATGCCGATCTTCAGGCCGGAGACAATGTGATCGTTGAAATTGTTGGGCGACCCCGCCGGGACGCCCAGGTCGGTGAAAATCTCCTTGCGAAAATCGGCCTTGCCGTCGCCGTCGGTATCCTTGAACACGGTTAAATGGGGCATGTTCATGACATAGAGCGACCCATCGTGATAGACCATGCCGAAGATCGCGTTGAGCTTGTCCGCGAAAACGATCGGGTCCTTGCCGTCACGAAAGAGCAGGATTCGGTCGATGGGTTTATCGGCCGGCCCGACCTGGTCCATGGGGTCCTCGCCGACGAAGAGCGAGCCATCGGGCGCGGTCGCCACCTGGCAGGGGAATTCGACGGCGGGCACGGCGGCGACCAGGCGGATCGCGAAGCCATCGGGGACCTTGGGCGATTCGGCCGCGAGCCGCGAGGACGCCAGGGTCGGAAGGGCCCACCAGACAAGCGCCCTCGTGAGCAAGCAACGTCGTGAGAGTGTGAATCGCATCCGAGGAAGATCCTCAACCAAGGAAAACAGGCGTGAATTCAAGCAATGGCCCCATGCGCCCTCGCGTACCGCCGATGGGGGCCGGTTGTCATCTCGTGAACAACAAAAGTTTAGCATGGCGGCGAGGATTAAGGCCAGGAACCGCGCACGACGATTCCTCGCCGGGTCAGGGAAAGCCCGCGAACGGTCGTGAACGGATCCTGATTCGAGCCGGCTCGATGATAACGATCGCGCCCGCGAGCAGCTCGCTCTCGACTCTCGGCAGGTTCGCCACGAGCAACCGGACCTGGTGGGTTGGCCGTCTCCTGGGCGCGCCTCGGAAGAGCAAAACGGAGGGTTTGCTAGATTGTCTCGGAGCGAGGGGAGTCCTGAAGTCGGTGTCGGCGGAGACCACGCCTCGACGATCCTGGGCGGAGTTCGCGAGGCCGAGATCCCGGACGTGAACGGCGTCGTGACCCACGCCCGCGAGGCCCCGCTCGACCTCGGGCGACAAGGCGTTATCGACCGGGAATCACATGAAACGGTGAGGAGGGCAAGCTCACGTTCCCTGAGGGCCTCCGCCGCGTAGCGAAGAGCCTCGCGGACATCCTCGGCCTCAAGGTCGAGAGAGGCGTCGAGGATCTCGGCGGTTGTCATTTCTTCCGCCACCATGCCGAGAATCGTCGCCACGGGGATGCCTAAGCCACGGACGCGCGGCACCCCCCATCTGGTCGGAATTCACGGTGATGCGTGAGGACGTCATCGAAGGGGTTCCTCGGGGTCGATTGGCGACGGACAATCGTTTTTCCATCCCACCCGGCAGTGCAAGACCACGACAAACCCCGCGCTTCGCCGATCCCGCCGGCCCTCGCGGCCTCGGGT
>JAKBAP010000043.1 GCA_021808995.1 Planctomycetota bacterium
GGCCGTCTATCGGCTCCTGGATGCGACGGTCGTCTTTTACCGCGGGCTGCCGCGACCGGGCGAGGTCGTTCGCTACGACATCACGATCACCAAGTTTTTTCGCCAGGATCGGACGATCCTCTTTCGTTTTCAGTTTGACGCCACCATCGCCGGCGAGCCCCTGCTCTCGATGCGCGACGGCTGCGCGGGCTTTTTCACCAGCGAGGAGCTCAGCGCTGGCCGGGGGATCGTCGCGCGGCGGCGAGCGCCCGTCGCGCGGTCGAGCGACCATTCCCCCCTGGTTCCCCTCGAGCCCTGCTCGCTCGGGTCCGCCCAGGTCGAGGCCCTGCGCGAGGGGGATCTGGGCCGGGCGTTCGGAGCCCCGTTTGACGGCCTGGGTCCGGAATACGCCTTGAAGCTTCCCGGCGGGCGGATGACCCTGATCCACCGGGTCCCCAGGCTCGAGCCCCAGGGAGGGCCCGATGGCCTGGGAATGATCATGGCCGAGGCCGACGTCGCTCCCGACGACTGGTTCATGACCTGCCACTTTATCGACGACCGGGTCATGCCTGGCACGCTGATGTATGAATGCTGCCTCCATGCGTTTCGCATCCTGCTCACGCGGCTGGGCTGGGTGGGCGATCGCGAGCACGTGGCCTTCGAGCCCGCCCTGAACGTCGCCAACCGGCTCATGTGCCGGGGTCAAGTGATCGAGTCCACGCGGGTCGTGACCTATCAAGTCACGATCAAACGGCTGAGCTACGATCCCGAGCCCCACGCCGTCGCCGACGCGCTCATGCTCGCCGACGGCAGGCCGATCGTCCAGGTGGTCGACATGGCGCTTCGGCTCGCGGGCTCGAGCGAGAGCGATCTCCGGGAGATCTGGGCCAACCCGCGGTCGACCCCGTTCCCGATCGATCCCTTTGACCTTCCCGAGCGCACGCGGGAACGGCGATCGGCCCGGTTTGACCATGCCCAGATCCTGGCGTTCGCGGTCGGCAAGCCCTCGGACTGTTTTGGAGCGGCCTACCAACGGTTTGATCACGAGCGGTTCGTGGCGCGCCTGCCTGGCCCTCCTTATCAATTTCTCCACCGGATCAATCGCGTCTCGGGCCAGCCCTTGGTCCTGGCGGTCGGCGCGGAGGCGGAGGCCGAATACGACGTGCCGCCCGAAGCCTGGTATTTCACCGCCAATCGCCAGGCCGCCATCCCCTACGCCGTCTTGCTGGAAGCGCCTCTTCAGGCCTGTGGCTGGCTGGCGGCTTACATGGGGTCCGCGCTCCAGAGCGACCAGGACCTCAAGTTCCGCAACCTAGGGGGGACCGGGAAAATCCACCGCGTGGTCGGGCGTGACGCCGGCACCTTGCGCTCTCGGGTCGCCGTCACCAAGATCAGCAAGACGGCCGGGATGATCATCCTCGAATACACATTCGCCGTGTTCAACCACCACGGGTTGGTCTACGACGGCGTCACCGAGTTTGGGTTTTTCCATCCTCGGGCCCTGCTCGATCAGGCGGGAGTGCGAGGGGCGGACTTTTATCAACCCAACGATGACGAGCGAGCCCGCGCTGACAGCCCGGTGGATCTCGAGTCAGAGCGATTTCCCGACGCCCGCTGGCGAATGATCGATCGCGTCGACGCCCTGATCGAGCGCGGAGGACCCCACGGACTGGGCCTGGTCGAGGCCAGCGGCGACGTCGACCCCGAGGCATGGTTTTTCAAGGCCCATTTCCTGGGCGACCCCGTCTGGCCAGGCTCCCTGGGGCTCGAATCGCTCCTGCAGGCGCTTCGGGCGGCGGCCTCGCGATGGCTTGGACCAACCGCGTCCGTGCTCGAGAGCCCTTGCGTGGGCGAAACCCATCAGTGGATCTATCGGGGTCAAATTCTGCCGTCGAACCGGCGGGTGCGGGTGCAAGCGGTCATCACCCGCCGTGACGCCGAGCGTGGACTCCTGGCGGCCGACGGATTGCTGTCGGTCGACGGCCTGATCATCTATCGGATGAAGAATTTCACCTTGGGCCTCGCCGGGGCCGGGGACGCGGTCGGATCGTCATGAAATATACCAAGGTCTTCATCGACGCGATTGGTTATGAACTCGCCCCGGTCGTGGTCTCGTCGGCCGAGCTCGAGCGCGGGCTCGAGCCGGTCTACAAGGCCCTTCGGCTTCCCATGGGGCAGCTTGAGGCGCTCACGGGGATCGTCGAGCGACGGTGGTGGGAACCGGGGCATCGGCTCTCGGACGGGGCGATCGCCGCCGGTCGCCGGGTGCTTGAGACGTCCGGCTTTCCCGCGTCCAGGCTCGAGGCCTTGATCCACGGCGGGGTCTGTCGCGAGCATTTCGAGCCCGCCACCGCCTGCCGCGTCGCCGCCGAGCTCAGGGTCGGGGGTGGAGCGGTCGTCCACGATGTCTCGAACGCCTGCCTGGGCGTGCTCAATGGCGTGATCGACGTCGCGAATCGCATCGAGCTCGGCCAGATCAAGGCCGGCATGGTGGTCTCGTGCGAGTCAGCGCGCGAGATCAACGAAATCGTGATCGAGCAATTGAACCGCTCCCCCTCAATGGAGTTATATCGGCTGTCGCTGGCGACCTTGACGGGGGGGGCGGGGGCGGTCGCGGTCTTGCTGACCGACGGCTCGTTCGCCGGGCGTGGTCGGCGCGGGCTTCTCGGCGGCGCGGTTCGAACAGCGCCGGCGCATCATGAGCTTTGTCGCTGGGGGATCGCGCGTGATCAGGACGATCCCGACCAACGTTATCGGCAATTCACCACCACCGACGCGGCGGCTGTCCTGACGCATGGGGTCGCGCTCGGCGTCGAAACCTGGGACGCTTTCTTGGAGCGCATGGGCTGGAGCCCCGATTCGATCGACAAGGTGATCTGCCACCAGGTGGGCAGATCGCACCGCGACGCGATTTACAAGTCGCTCGCGATCGACGTCGCCAAGGATTTCTCGACCTTTCCCTATCTGGGCAACATGGGGACTGTCTCCCTCCCACTCTCGGCCGCCCTGGCCGAGGAACGCCAACACCTCGTACCCGGCGACCGGGTCGCGTTCCTGGGGATCGGCAGCGGGCTCAACTGCATGATGCTTGGCCTCGAATGGTAAACCCCGGAAGACCCCACACGACCATGAGCCACACCCTCGAACAGTTTCTGGCCGACCATCCGGGACGTGACCTCGATCGCGCCGGCCTCTCACTCCATTACATCGACGAAGGGACCGGCGAGCCCGTCGTGATGGTCCACGGCAACCCAAGCTGGTCGATCCTCTTTCGCCGCCTGATCGACGACCTGCGCGATTCGCATCGGGTCGTCGCCCTGGATCATATCGGATGTGGACTCTCCGCGAAGCCCGACGACGCGGCCTATGATTACACGCTCGAAAGCCGGGTCGACGACCTGGAGCTCTTGATGGATCGGCTCGGGCTCGATTCCGGAGTGACCCTGGTGGTCCACGACTGGGGGGGGATGATCGGACTGGCCGCGGCCGCCCGTAAGCCCGGGCGAATCGCCCGGCTGATCATCTGCAACACGGCCGCCTTCCATAAGCCGGCCAAGAAGGCCATGCCCTGGGCGATCGGAGTCTGCCGCGATAGCCCCCTGGGCGCGTTCCTGGTCCAGGGGCTCAATGCGTTCGTAAACGGGACCGCGATCATCGGCTGTACCAAGAATCGGATGGGCCGGGACGTCCGGGCGGCCTATGCCGCCCCCTACGATTCATGGGACCACCGCCGGGCGGTGCTGCGATTCGTCCAGGACATCCCACTACGCCCCAGCGATCGCTCGTATGAGCTTGTTTCCTGGGTTGAGAGCCGCCTGGAGGCGTTTCGGGAGGTCCCGATGTTGATTCTCTGGGGGATGCGGGATTTCGTGTTTGACGCCACCTTCCTGGAGGAATGGATCGAACGGTTTCCCAAGGCGGAGGTCGCGAAATTCGCCGCGGCGGGGCATTACCTGTTCGAGGACGAAGGCCCGGCCGTGAACGCCAGGGTGCGCGAGTTCCTGGCCTCGTCGCGGGTCAAGGAGCGGAGCACGTGAATTTATCGACACATTTCAGCGAGGGCCCGGCATCCAACGTCGCGGGGCATCTCACGGCGGCCGCCGCGCGCGATCCCGATCGGCTGGCCGTGATCGTCCCGTCGGGAGATGGACCGGGCGAATCACGGCTCACCTACCGGCAACTCGACGAGGAGAGCGACCTGCTCGCGGCAGGCCTGCGTTCGCTGGGGTTTGGACCGGGCGCGCGGGGGGTGGTGATGGTTCGGCCCAGTCTCGACTTTTTCGCGCTCGTCTTCGCGCTTTTCAAGGCTCGGGTGGTTCCGGTCTTGATCGATCCTGGGATCGGCCTGGCGGCGATCGGGCGTGCCTGCCGCGAGTCGTCGCCGTCGCTCTTTATCGGGATGCCGCGCGCGATCGCGGCCCAGCGCCTTTTCAGGTGGGGGCGCTCGACGATCAAGCGGCGAATCATCGTGGGCAGGACTCGTTCCCTGGGCGGTCGAGCGATGACTCTTGACGATCTGCGATTGAGAGGTCGCGAGTCGGTGAATGGCTTCCTCGACCCCGATCCTGGAGACGACGACCTCGCCGCCGTCCTTTTCACCAGCGGCAGCACCGGCCCCCCCAAGGGGGCACGCTACACGCACGCGATTTTCAACGCGCAGATCCAGGCCTTTCGCGAGCTGTATCGGATCGAGCCGGGCGAGATCGACCTCTGCACATTTCCGCTCTTCGCGCTTTACGCGCCTGCCCTGGGGATGACGGCCATTGTTCCCGTGATGGACCCGACCCGGCCCGCCCGGGTGGATCCGCGGAACATCATCGAGCCCATCTCTCGATACCGGGTGACGAATCTTTTCGGCTCGCCCGCGCTGCTCCGCCGCTTGGTCGAGGGGGCGGAGCAAGCGAACGCCCGCTTTCCGGGCCTGAGACGCATCGTCTCGGCAGGCGCGCCCGCCTCGCCGAGGGTGCTGGAACGGCTCGCCCCCCTGCTCGACCCACCCGCCCAGATTCACACTCCCTATGGCGCGACCGAGGCCCTCCCCATCGCCTCGATCGGAAGTGACGAGATCCTCCGCGAGACCCGCTTCCTGACCGACCAAGGCCAGGGAGTCTGCGTCGGCCGGCCGCTCCCCGGCATCGAGCTGGCGATCATTCCCATTCACGACGAGCCCATCCCCGTCTGGTCCAGCGAGCTGGTCTTGCCCCAGGGCTCGGTTGGCGAAATCGCCGTCTCTGGGGCGGTCGTCACCAGGGGGTATTTCAACCGGCCCGAGGCGACCCTGTCGGCGAAGATCGTCGACCCCAGGACCGGCCAGCTCTTTCACCGCATGGGAGACGTCGGGCGGCTCGACGAGCAAGGGCGGATCTGGTTCCTCGGGCGCAAATCACACCGAGTTGTCCTGGAGCGGACGACCCTCTTCACCATCCCCTGCGAGGCGATCTATAACACCCATCCCGAGGTCGCGCGGTCCGCGCTCGTGGGTGCCCGTCGTGGCGGCGTGGTGGTCCCGGTCATCTGCGTCGAGCCAATCAGGCGGCTGAGCCGCGGCGATCGAGCGCGGATCACGCGCGAGCTGATCGAGCGAGGACAGGCGTTTCCGCACACTCGATGGATCAACATCGTCCTTTTCCATCCGTCATTTCCAGTTGACGCGCGGCACAACTCCAAGATTTATCGCGAGCGGCTGGCCGTCTGGGCGGCGAGGAGGCTCTCATGAACGGGAACGACCTGGGCCGGGTGCTGGTGACGGGGGGCGGGGGATTCCTGGGGACGGCCCTGGTCGCCCGGCTGCGCGCGGAGGGGTGCGAGGTCCGGAGCCTGAGTCGGCGCTTTTATCCGAGGGTTGACGAGCTTGGTGCCGAGCAGATTCAGGGGGATGTCGCCGACCCGGCCGCGGTCGACCGTGCTGTCGCGGGGTGTACCACGATCTTTCACACGGCGGCCAAGGCGGGGGTTTGGGGACGCGAGAGCGACTATCTCAAGGCCAACGTCGAGGGTACGAGCAACATCCTTGCGTCCGCGCTCGCCGCGGGTGCCAGGCGTTTGATCTACACGAGCTCGCCGAGCGTGGTCTTTGACGGACACGACCTGGAAGGGGTCGACGAACGTGCTCGATATTGCCAGAACTTCGAGGCCGCCTACCCCAAGACCAAGGCGATGGCCGAGCAAATGATCCTCGCGGCGAACGGTCCGTCCCTCGCGACCGTCTCGCTCAGGCCGCATCTGGTGTGGGGGCCAGGCGACAACAATCTCTTCCCCCGCGTCGTCGCCCGCGCTCGCAAGGGTCGGCTGGTGCGAATTGGCGGGCGCGACCCCCTCATCGATCCGATCTATATCGACAACGCGGTCGACGGTCACATGCTGGCGGCGAAACACCTCGAACCTCGCTCGTCGCTCGCCGGTCGCGTCTATTTCGTGAGTCAGGGGGAAACGATTCACCTCTGGGACATGATCAACTCATTCCTGCGAATCGCTGGCTTGCCCCCCGTCAGTCGCGTGCTACCACGCCCAGCCGCGTTCGCCGCCGCGGGAGTCCTCGAGTTTCTCTATACCATCGCCAGACGCGACGAAGAGCCCCCGCTCACGCGATTCCTGGTTCGCCAGCTCTCGAATTCGCATTGGTTTAGTAGCGCGGCCGCCCTTCGAGACTTTGGCTATCAGCCGTCGGTCACAATCGCCCAAGGCATGGAACGACTCGCCGAGGCACAAGCCATTCCCAGCTCGATCTCCATCACAGGCTAGCCCAGCGAGCCGATGGCATGATCATGGAAACCCGAACGAACGCTCAAGGCTGGGAATCGGAAACCTGTTCTTCCGGCGATGGGACGGCGGACGCGCGCCGTAGCGTCCGGGGCACGGTGACCGCGGTGCCCATCCAGTAGTGGCACAGAGTCGTCACCAGCTCGCAATAGCTGGGGTATTCAGTCGGTTTGGGGATATAGCTATTGGCACCCGCGCGATAGGTCGAGAGGATGTCTTCCTCGCGATTCGAGGTCGTCAGGATCACAACCGGGATCGGCCTGAGATAGAGATCTTGCTTGATCCGGGTCAGAACCTGACAACCGTCCAGGCCCGGCAGGTTCAGGTCGAGCAAGATCAGGTCTGGCTGGCCGTCGGCGGCATGGACGTCGCCATGGGAGGAGAAAAGAAACTCAAGCGCCTGCCGGCCGTCGGGAATCACGGTCAGCCGGTGAGCGACGTTTCCTTCCTTGAGCGCGCGCTCGATGATCTTCGCGTCCGCGCGACTATCCTCGATCAGCAGAATATGAAAGTCAGAGCGTATTGAATTCATCGGTCGACATCAGGGCCGTCTCCGTGGACGGCATTTTGAGTGAGGCGTCATTCGCCGCCACTGTCCCTGCCTGCAATTCCGGTCGACTCAGGCGTATGCAAAACATGGATCCCCGCCCCGGCGCGCTCTCCACCCAGACGCGCCCGCCGTGAGCCTGAATGATCTTACCGCAGATGGCAAGCCCCGCCCCAGTCCCTTCGTATTCCTCTTGGGTGTGCAAGCGACGGAAAAGTTGAAAAATGAGGGTGTGAAACTCGGGCTCGATCCCGATTCCATTGTCCCTGACGTAAAAACCCGCTCGTGAACCGGCGGTCTGGTCTCCCTCGCCATCGCTCGATTCCGGCCGATCGTCGATCCAGGGGCCAACCTCGACCCAAGGATGTTGATCCTTGTTGAATTTTATTCCATTGCTAATCAGGTTCACGAGAAGCTGGCCCAGGCGGTTGCGATCACCCCAGACCACGGGAAGGCCGTCCATGACCCGCAGCTCCCCGCCACGACTCCGAAACAGCTCGCGAAGATCGGCCGCGACGACCGACATCAGGTCGCTCAAGTCAACCGCCGTGAAATCGCCGATCACCTTGCCCGCTCGGGACAAGGTCAACATGCCCTGGATCATCGAGCGCATCCTGCGCGAGGCCTCGATCAGATACGATAAGTATTCGCGGCCCTCTCCCTCAAGGCGGTCTCCATAATCCTTCTGAAGAAAATCCGAAAACGCGATCAAGGTCCGGAGCGGCTCCTGAAGATCGTGAGAGACGACGTGAACAAACTCGTCGAGCTCGCGATTCTTGGCCGAGAGCTTTTCGTTCGCGGCGGCAAGTCGTTCGTTTTTCTCGTGCAGCTCGGCCTCGAGCAGCCTCTTCGCGGTAATGTCCTGGGCCAGGAAGCGCGCGTGAAGAGCGCCCTCCTTGCATGTTCGGGCTACCCTCCCAAGCATCCAGACATCGATCACCTCGCCGCTCGACTTGACCCATCGCGTTTCCTCCTCGAGCGAGCCGGTTTCGAAGAGCTCGTCGATACAGACCCGAAAGCGGTCTCGACTCGAGTGCGAGATGATCTTGTCCATCCGCCGACCCACGGTCTGCTCACGAGTCCGGCCCAAGGTCGAGAGCATGGTCTGATTACACTCGACAACGCCGCGAGAGGAGTCCAGGCTGAAATACATGGCCGGCGCGTTTTCATAGAGGTCGGTATAGCGGTCCTTGAGCTCCTCGAGCTCTCGGTTAATCCGCCTGAGCTGCTCATTGACCTGGGTGAGCTCCAGGGTGCGCATTCGCAGTTGCCGCTCGGAGCGGACTTTTTCCGTGACGTCGGTGAGATGACAACGAAGGTGCGAAACTTTCTGGTTGGCCCCATAGCGAGCGCCTACGTTGACCTCGACGGCGTGAGTCTTGGCGTCGGCGGTTCGGACCCGGACGACCAGGCCGAGGGCTTCTCCCTTGACCAGGGCGTAGGACAGCATCTCCCGGGCACGCGGGCGGTCCTCGGGATAGAGGATGTCGAGAAACGATCTGCGTCTGAGTTCGGCCAGCGAATAACCCAGAAAGAACTGCTCGGCGGCGCTTGATTCGAGCCATTGAAAGCTGACGGGGTCGAGGCGATTCACCATGTCGGCGGTGGAATAGTTGCCAGAGAGGTTGGGGTTGTCGTCTCCTTCAGGCTGGGGTGAAGGTGCCTCGTAGAGACCGCTCCTGGTGAGAGCGGCCGCCATCGTCACCGCGTCCATGCCTTCGTCGGAGCTCGGGGTGATCCGGCCCCTTACGACGGCTCCCCGGCGATTCCGGACGAGCCGAGACAAGATCGCGATCTCCCGGGTGAGTTCCGCGAGTTCGGGCGTGGAGGGCGCGAGCGGCACATCGTCGGTTCCGGCGATCGTCGCCCGGATCGAATCCGTGAGCCGTCGCACCGGTTCCTGGAATCGCGACCGGCGGATTCCCCGAAGGATCGCCCAGGTAAACCCGATGACGACCGGCGAGATCCCGGCAAGCACCAGCCCATCGACCCTCCTGAGCTTGGCGATCGAAAACGCCGCCAGGCATAACCAAGGAAGACTCACCGCGAGGACGTCGCGCGCGAGATTCGATTGGCGAGAGGCTCGGTCCATCGTCTCCGGCATGGTCGGCCTCATGAATCAGGATCGCACTAGGGAAGGAATTGTTCGAGAGTCGTTACTCGACCGCCGACGCGGCGGCCGGCTCCAGAGGCTCGAGCCCCGCCGCCGAGCGAAGCCAGATCGTGAACGTCGCGCCCGAGTCCGCGTTATTTCGCGCTTCCAGCCGGCCCCCTTGCTCCTTGAGGATCTCCGAGGCAAGGTATAGCCCATACCCCGTGCCGTCGACCCGCGTCGTGAAGAAAGGCTCGAAAACCCGCTCGAGAAACGACTCCGGAATTCCTGGTCCATCGTCGATGACCTCGATCAGCGCCCAGTTCTCACCTTCACGCTCAACCGTTTCGGTCCGCACCAGGACCCTTCCAGATCGCCGCCGCGCGCTCAGGACGGCCTGCCGAGCATTGTTGAGCAAATTGAGAAGTACCTGCATCATCCGCCCCGCGTCGCATCGCGCCAGCGGATCGACCTCGCTCAGCCGCGTCTCGACCTCGACCCCGCGCTCCGACGGCGACAGCCCCCGCGCGAACAGACCCGCCGTCTCCCCCGCGAGCTCGTTCAAGTCGACTAGATTGACATTGGTCGACCCCGTTCGTACCGTCGCCATCAAGTGGTCCAGCCGCATCTGAAGGATCTGGCTGTTCCGTACGATGGATTGGATCCATTGCTCATTCTCGGCATCCCCCGCGAGATTGATCCGCAACAGCTCCGACGAACCCCGAATCACCGAGAGCGGCCCCCGGATCTCATGCACGACCCCCGCCACCAACCGACCCACCTGAACAAGCTGCTGATTGAGCATCGTCAGACCTGACATCTGACGAAATTGAATCAGCCGCCCCACCCGAGCAATCACGATCGTGGGATCGGAATCCTTGGCGACATAGTCGTCCGCCCCGGCCTCTAGACCCTTGAGCACGTCGGAATCGTCATGGCGTACCGTCAGCATCAGCACCGGCACGCTCGCGAGATCGCGATCAGCCCGGATCGCGCGGCAAACCTCAAGACCATTCTGATCTGGCAGGTTCACATCCAAAATAATGATGTGTGGATGGACCACGCGAGCCTTATCAAGCACGTCCCGCCCCCGAGCGACCTCGTGGACCGTGTAGCCGGCACGGCCAAGGATCACGCGAAAAAGCGCGCGGTCCGCCGCGTTGTCATCAACGATCAAGACAGCGCCCATCGCTCTCCACTCCGTGGTCCGCGCGATACCTTGAGACGCGGTACTTTCAGGCGCTCGCGCTATGTGGTTGACCGCGACATCGTCGGGGAGATTGACGACGGTTCGACCAACCAGACTCGTCTTCCTCGGCTGAATCGATATAATACGGGAGAACCCCATACTCGGGACAGCCAAGAGATCTCGCTTTTTTTCGCGACCTTGGCACGGACCATGCATCACCACACAGACGGTCCCAACACATCCAAACCCACTATTGCCCCCATGATTGAAACCGTTCACTCACGCTCGCGGATCTCGGAAACCTCGATTCCGTTTTCGGAATTTCGGGATCTCGAGGCGAGCGCCCTTGATGGGATCGTGACCTCGATCAAGGACCGGATGGGCCCCTCGCTCAAGATCCTGGGCCACCATTACCAGCAAGACGAGGTGATTCGTCACGCCGATTTGACGGGGGACAGTCTCAAGCTCAGCCAACTCGCCGGGCAGGACCAGGCGTGTCGGGCGATCGTTTTTTGTGGCGTGCATTTCATGGCCGAGACGGCCGACATTCTTTCACGACCCGAGGTCGCCGTTTACCTCCCCGATCGGGCCGCCGGTTGCAGCATGGCCGACATGGCGGACCTCGACTCGGTCGAGACCGCCTGGAGCGAGCTGGCTGTCCATCTGGACGTCGATCAGATCACCCCGGTCACCTATATCAATTCCTCCGCGGCCCTAAAATCGTTTTGCGGGCGACACGGCGGCATCGTCTGCACGAGCTCAAACGCCCGCCGGGTTCTCGATTGGGCCTTCAGCCGCCGGCCTCGAGTCCTCTTTTTCCCGGATCAGCACCTGGGCCGAAACACGGCCCGGGCAATGGGGGTCCCGCTCGAGTCCATGGCCCTTTGGGACCCCCACCAAGCGATGGGTGGAAATGACCCAGCCACCCTCCATGACCGCCGCGTCCTCCTCTGGAAGGGACACTGCTCGGTCCATCAAATGTTCAAACCCAGCCATCTCGATCAATTCCGCCGGCTCTACCCCGACGGAAAGGTCCTGGTCCATCCCGAGTGCATGATGGAAGTCGTCGACGCCGCGGATCTCGTCGGGTCGACCGAGTCGATCATCCAGACGATCGAGCACGCCCCCGCCGGCTCAAGCTGGGGGATCGGCACCGAGCTCCACCTGGTCAATCGACTGGCCAGCCGACATCCCGATAAAACCATTCATTTCCTGTCACCCATGGTTTGCATGTGCGCGACCATGTATCGTATCGATCCACCGCATCTGGCGTGGTGCCTGGTCAATCTCGAGCGCGGATCACCCGTGAATCGAATCCAGGTCGACCCGGAGACCGCGAACTGGGCCAAGGTCGCCCTGGATCGGATGCTCGAGCTTCGTTAGTCGCCATCGTTACAAACCGACCCTGGGCGACACGATCCGCGTGCGTGGAGGTTGCGACCGCCGGTCGGCTTCGCTAAGTATGAATGAAGTCGCGTGGTCGCGTGGTCGTTTGGACCTCGGGCATCGCGAGGAGGCGAGTTCCCAATCATGCCCGCGCAAACCGTGCCTGCCCCCGCCGTTCCCGATCACGACATCAAGCTGATCGTCGAGGCCGATCACTGGAACCCGTTCGCCGTCCTGGGTCCGCACGAATGCGCTGTCGCGGGTTCGAAGGGAAAAAGCTACGTCGTGCGCGCGTTTCTGCCCGAGGCGCGGATGGCCTGGGTGGTCGACTTGGCCTCGGGCGAGCCTGGCACCCCGTTCCTGATGGAGCGAATCCACCAAGACGGATTCTTCGCGGCGATCTTGAGCAACCAGACCCGCGCGCCCGCGTACCGCCTGCGGGTCACGAATCAGGAGGGTCACACCTGGGAGTTCGTCGACCCCTACTCGCTCGGCCCGACTCTTTCGGATTTCGATCTTCACTTGCTCTCCGAGGGGACCCATTATCGTAATTACGAGCGGCTAGGCGCTCACATTCAAACCCATTGGGGGTTTCGTGGGGTCCATTTCGCCGTCTGGGCCCCGAACGCCCAGCGCGTGAGCGTGGTCGGTGATTTCAACCATTGGGACGGGCGCAGGCACCCGATGGTGAATCGCGGCGAATCGGGGGTGTGGGAGCTTTTCATCCCCGATCTCCACCCCGGCGAGGTTTACAAATACGAGGTCAAGAGCCGGCACGACGGCTACCTTGTCCAGAAATCAGACCCCTATGGATTCGCGGCCGAACTGCGGCCCCGAACCGCCTCGATCGTCTGGGATCTGGACACCCTGACCTGGAACGACGACGAATGGATGGCGAATCGGGCCGCCCGGCAGGCACTCGACCAGCCGATCTCGGTCTACGAGATTCACCTGGGCTCCTGGAAACGGGGCGAGGGGAATGCCTTTCTCGACTATCGCACCCTGGCCGACCAGCTCGTGACCCACTTGGAATACACGGGTTTCACCCATGTCGAGCTGTTGCCGATCACGGAGCATCCCTTCGATGGAAGCTGGGGCTATCAGCCGGTCGGTTATTTCGCGCCAACCTCCAGGCACGGCGGGCCCGACGATTTCGCCTATTTTGTCGACACCCTGCATCGCCATGGCTTCGGCGTGATTCTCGACTGGGTCCCCGCCCACTTCCCCAACGATGCCCACGGCCTCGGCTATTTCGACGGCACCCACCTCTATGAGCATTCCGACCCCAGGCTCGGCGAACACCGCGACTGGGGGACGAAAATCTTTAACTACGGACGCGCCGAGGTCCGGAACTTCCTCTTTGGAAACGCCCTCTTCTGGCTCGATCGCTATCACCTCGACGGACTCCGCGTCGACGCCGTCGCCTCGATGCTCTATCTCGATTACTCACGCAAGCCTGGCGAGTGGATCCCCAACCGACACGGCGGCAACGAGAATCTCGAGGCAATCGATTTCCTCAAACGCTTAAACGAGCTCTGTCACAAGGAGCACCCTGGCGTCCTCACCATCGCCGAGGAATCGACCTCTTGGTCCGGCGTCTCTCGACCCACCTACCTGGGAGGGCTCGGTTTCTCCCTCAAGTGGAACATGGGCTGGATGAACGACTCCCTCGCCTATTTCGCCAAGGACCCAGTTCATCGCAAATACCAGCATGGAGCGCTGACATTCAGCATGATCTATGCGTTTACCGAGAACTTCATTCTGCCGCTCTCTCACGACGAGGTCGTTCACGGCAAGGGGTCGCTGATCGACAAAATGCCGGGCGATGTCTGGCAAAAGGTCGCCAATCTGCGGTTGCTTTACGGTTATATGTTCGCGCATCCCGGCAAGAAGCTCCTCTTCATGGGGGACGAGATCGCCCAATGGCGCGAGTGGCGGCACGATGAAAGCCTCGACTGGCACCTGCTCGAATGGCGCGACCACCGGGGGGTTCTCACGCTTGTCCACGACCTCAACGCGCTCTACAAATCCGAGCCTCCGTTGCACCAGATCGATTTCGAGTGGCAAGGTTACGAGTGGCTCGAGCTCCACGACTGGGAAAACAGCGTGATCGCGTTCCTCAGACGCTCTCGCACCGGGGACGAGTCGATCGTGGTCGTCTGCAACTTCACACCGGTGGTTCGCGAGAGCTATCGCATCGGCGTGCCGAAGGGGGGCTTCTATCGGGAGATCCTCAATACCGACGCGGAAATCTATGGCGGATCCAACGCGGGCAACGCGGGAGGCGCGTGGGGAATCCCAGAGCCCCATGGCGGTCATCCGTTTCACCTTTCACTGAGGATTCCCCCGCTGGCCGCGATCTATCTGAAGTGCCAGGGTTGAACTCCGCCACGCGGACTGGCCCGCGATTCAGTCGGCGGTTTCATCGAGCGGCTTATAGGTCGCCCGCGGCCGAGCCGTCGCGTCGGGCCCCGCCACTCTCGGGGTTTGAGGGATGAGCTCGTCGAGGGAGACATCCCACGTCACGTGACCAATCGCGACCTTGGCCGTCCGCTTGCGGTGATCGACCCTCTTCAGCCGCCCTGGCCGGTCATATCCAAGGCGAGGAACGACGACCTTGTCGCCGACCTCCAGCCGAGCCCGCGCCTCCACCAGAACGTCCCCCTTGCGGGTTTCTTGCTCAAGCTCGGCCAGCCGCCTCGCGTAGACCTCCTGAACCCGGAGCGCTTCCGTCTCGGCCTCCAGAGCGCGACGACGCGCGTCCTCCGCTTCCTTTCTCGCCTCGACCAGGAGCTCCCACTCGGGGACGTTGCCGGTCTTTCGCTCGGCCAGATAACGCTCGGCCCGGGCCGCCACCTGCTCCGGCAGACGAAGCTGGCGCGCGATCTTGAGCGCGTTCGACGCCCCCACGTCGCCAATCAACAACCGATACAGCGGGCGCAGGCTGACGTCGTCAAAGGCGACGGCCGCGTTCTCCGCCCGAGGATTCGAAAGCGCGTAGACCTTGAGATCCCCAATGTGCGTCGTCACGATCGCGCGACACCCAATCGAATCGAGCTCGTCTAGGATCGCCCGCCCAAGCGCGGCCCCATCCGCCGGGTCGGTACCCGCCCCCAGCTCGTCCAGAAGCACGAGCGACCGCTCGGTCGCCAAGCCCAGGATCTCCGTGATCCGCCGCACATGCGCCGAGAAGGTCGAGAGCGATTGCTCCAAACTCTGCTCGTCGCCAACATCAAGCAAAACCTGGTCAAACACCGGAAACCGCGACCCCTCCGACGCCGACACATGCAAGCCCGATTGCGCCATCATCGCGAGCAGTCCGACGGTCTTGAGCGCGACCGTCTTGCCCCCCGTGTTTGGCCCCGTCACCACGAGTGCTCGATAACTCGACCCGAGCGCCAGATCGATCGGAGTCACGGTCCGCGGCGCGGTCGGGCCTGAATCCAGCGGCGGTTCGTGCGCGGGGGGCTCGGCCACGATCGCCCGATCGCCACGGAAATACGCCTCCAGGAGCGGATGCCGCGCGCCCCTGAGCACGAGCGCCCCGTGCTCGTCCAGGACCGGCGCGGTCATCGCGTAATCGATGCCATAGCGCGCCTTGGCATGAATCAGGTCGAGCTCGGCGACGGTATCGATCGTGCCCAGGAGCGAATCGGCCGCCTGGCCCACGAGGGCGCTTAGCCAGCGAAGAATCCGCCTGATCTCTTTTTGCTCGCGAGCCTTCAAGAGCGAGAGCTGGGCCGACTGCTCGCCGATCGCGGCGGGTTCGATGTAAACCGTTTCGTTACTCGAGCTGGCCCGAAGGACCGAGCCGGGGATCTCGCCACGATGCTCCCTCGAGACCGGCAAGACGAAATGATGCCCAACCATCGTGAAGTTGGGATAGCGAAGGAACCGGCGGATCTCGCTCGAGCGAACCAGCCCACGGAGCGTCTCCTGAATCCGTTCCTCGAGCCGGGCGATCTCGCCCCGGAGCACGGCCAGGCGACGGCTGGCGGAATCGATGACGCGCCCTCGCGAATCGAGGCAACCGCCGATCGCCGCGACCAGGCCCGCGAACTCGCCAATGCCCGCGCGAAGCCCACCGAGCCTGGGAAACCGGTCGCCCACCCGCGCGACCCAGCGGTCGAGCTCGGCGATCGCTCGAAGCGCGTCGAGAGTCGCCGCCAGCTCCTCGAGCTCGAGCACCCCCCCCACGGCCGCTCGACGCACGAGCGCCCGAATATCACCCAGTCCACCGAACGAAGGTCGAAGCCCGGCCCCGATCACCTCGACCATTTCGCTCAGGATCGCCTGCCAGTCATGGATTCGCTCGATCTCGCAAGAGGGTGCGAGCGCCATCGCGGCCGCGCGCCCCAGCGCGGACGACGATCGCGCGGCCACCAACCGACGGACCGAATCAAACTCAAGTAATTCGAGAGTGCGCTCGTCCATCCGAGTTCAAGGCCCCACGCCGCCATTCAATCTCGACCCAGCCCGGGACAGGACGCGCTCGCGCCAGGCCAGGTTCGCATGATGGCTACTCTAACACGACGTGGACCCTCCCCCGAAAGGTCACTTGGGCTGGGCGAGGCTGGTCGACATCGAGTCTGTCGTCTTGGGAGCGCTGTCACGTAGCTTGGCGGCGGCGTTCGCGATCGCCGCGAACGGGCCAGGCTTCACGGCCGGGGATGTCGTTGGCGCCGGCTTCGCGACCACCGGTTCGTCCCCCCTTGGCAAGCCGAGCGCGCGACGCCAATCGGCCGCGACCACCCCATGATCGGCCCCTGTGATCAAGCGCAGGGAGTTCAACGACTCGAGCCGGATCGCCGGGTCTTCGTGCTCCATCGCATCGACCATCATGATCAGAATCCGGGAGTCCTTGGGCTTGAGAATCCCCAGCGACTCGATGGCCGCGATCCGGCAGTCCTCGAGATTGTCCGTCGACATCACCCGCACCAGCGTGGTCGCGTCCTCGAGTTGACCAACCTTCCCGAGCGCTCGACAGCCCTCGATGCGCAAGATCGCCTCGGACTCACCCGCGGCCTTGAGCACCAGCTCCCGAGCCCTCGGATCGCGCAGGTTTCCCAGGCTGCGAATAATCATCGCGCGGATGGCGATCGGCTCGCGCCCTTCCTGATAGCGCTTGATCAAGAAATCAACGGCGGTCGCCCGTTCGCGATCATCGTCGTAAAGGTTGGGCGAGCCCAGCTTGGAATAGGCCAGATACCGAAGATTGGGGTCGGGATTATCCCGCGCGTGGCGGAGGAAACTCGTCGAGGTCGTACCCAGATAGGGCGTGCAACCCCCTCCCAAGGTCAGGCAAAGCAGGGCAACCCCGATCGCCGTGATCGAGCGCGTGGCACCGCGAATAGGCGTGGCGATCATGAGACGCATCCTGCTCTCGAGCCCGAGGACTTCCGCCCAAGACCTGGAATCAAGGGCGATCGGACGATCCGCGAAATACCGGCGAAATGCAAATCACCCAGGCAAGCCTAGCCCAGGCGGCGGCATCATAACGACACACGGCCAACGAGGGAAGACCGTCTTGCCGGACGATGGATCTGAAACACGCGGCCCCCGATGTCGGCGAAACAAGCCCGCCGGCGTCTCGGATCGAGACGCCGACGAGCCGTGATCGATTGGAGGCGAGGAATCAAGGAGGGATTTCACGTAGCGGGGACCAAACCAATCGCGGATGTGGGTTGAGAGCGACCGACGAAAGGAAGGGGTTGGGGTGGGCCTCCAGCAATCAAATCCATGGATGTGTTGCGGGGGGCGTCTCGAGCCGAGATCAAGACCCCGGCTCGAGCACGCGGGAACCTTGGACAACGCGGGGCCGATCCGAGAGGGATCGGGCCATGATCATTACTTGCCGGTCGACTTTTTCGCCGGCGCCTTGGCCGTGGCCTTGGCGGTCGTCTTCTTGGGCGCGACCGGCTTCGACTTGGCGTCGGCCTTTTTCGCGGTCGTCTTCTTCGGCGCCGCCTTCTTGGGGGCGGCCTTCTTCACGGCGGCCGCCTTCACGGGGGCCGTCTTCTTGGGTGCAGCAGCAGCTTTCTTAACCGCCATCGGTCTCACCTCGTTCCAAGACATACTCGCTTGCGTCCGACCGGCATGAGTCAACCGGTCCCTGCGCCAAGTAATACCAAATCTTTTAACTTTTGGAAGACGAACTTGACAAAAATCGCGTCTCTTTTTCGCCCCCTTTCGCGCGACCTCCGACGGCACCCCCCGACCTAGCATCGTGTGCTCGAATGTCATTATGCTAGTAACCTGCTGCCAGTGGGGTGCTCATTCTCTACTGTGAGATGCTGAACACCCTTGTTTTCAAGGATCTTCGCGCGTCGACCCCGAAGCCTCCCCATCATCGCCGCGCGGTCGCGCGCCGTTTCGCGCGAAGGATTGGTCGGGGTCCGCGCGCGGCGACGAGACCCAGCGCGAGCGCGAAAAAATATTTCCGGAAAAGCGCGCGGAGCGCATTCGATCGCGCTCGAGCGCGGCGCGAGCCGCGCGATCAAATCGCCGGCCCCGCGCCATCGATCCACCGATCGGCACGTTTGCTCGCTCGTCGCGCGGTCGCGCGCGGTTGGTCGGCGAGTCGACTTGTCGGCCAGGCGTGGTTCGGGCAGAATGTCTGAACAAAGCATCAGAGCATCCCCATTGGATTCGAGGAGAAGGTCGAAACTCGTGCTCACCAAGGTACGCGGTCCGCTTGTGGCCCTGGCGGAGGAATCGGCGGTCGTCGGCGTCGGGCCGTTCGAACTCGAGGTCCTGATCCCCGAAAGCGCGCGCCGCGCTCTCCAATCGCGAATCGGCGAGACCGTGGCTCTCGACACGGTCTGCTATCTCGAGGGGGGCCAGATGTCGGCTCGGCTAACGCCCCGGCTGGTGGGTTTTTTGTCGTCCGTCGATCGCGAGTTTTTCGACGTCTTCTGCTCGGTCGACGGCGTCGGCCCGCGCAAGGCGCTTCGCGCGATGGTGCGGCCGGTTCGCGATCTCGCGCGGATGATTCAAGATCAGAAGGTCAAGGAGCTCGCCACGTTTCCCGGCATCGGCGAGGCGACGGCCGAGCGAATCGTGGCCAAGCTCAGGCGCAAGGTCGGCAAGTTCGCCCTGATCATCGGACCCGGCTCGGAGCAGCCCGGCCTCCCGGGTGGCGGCGACGGCGCGGCCCCCTCGGACGTCGTGGCCGACGCCTACGCGGCGCTGCTCTCCGTCGGACACTCCGAGAGCCAAGCGCGGGAAGCGATCGACCGAGCCCAGGCTGGAAAAAAGACATTCAAATCCGTCGCCGACTTGATCGAGGCAATCTACAGGCAATCACAGTAGCGCCCCGAGCGGGCGAGGGACAAGGGAGGTCATGTGAATGAGAGAGCCAATCATCAGAAACGGTGATGGACGAAAAGACGAGCCGGCCGGCGAGCCAGCCCCCGCGCGTGACGAC
>JAKBAP010000475.1 GCA_021808995.1 Planctomycetota bacterium
GTCGTCCATGAAGGCCGCTCCCACGCGGTCGGCGATCTCCCGCATCCGGGCAAAATTGATCGCGCGCGAATACGCGCTATAGCCCGCCAGCAGAATCAGGGGCTTGACCTCGATCGCCTGCTTTTCAATGGCATCGTAATCGAGCAGGAAGGTCTCGCGATCGACGGTGTAACCGTGGGATTCGAACATCTTTCCCGAGACGTTCAGTCGATAACCATGGGTCAGGTGGCCGCCCGAGGCCAGGTCCATGCCCAGGAGCCGCTGGTTGCCGAGCGCGTGCCGGACCACGCCCCATTGCTCTCGCGAGAGCTTTTGCCAGTCGGCCGGCTGAAGGGCGCTGGGGTCCGCGGCACCGGTGAGCTTGACGAGCTCGGCCAGCTCAACCCGGGCTCTCAGGATGGCCCAGAAGGCGACCAGATTGGCGTCCGCGCCGCTGTGCGGCTGGGCATAGGCATGGGCCGCCCCAAACAATTCGCGAGCGCGCTCGTTGGCGAGGTCCTCGATTGTGTCCACGTTGCCGCAACCGGCGTAGAAGCGATGATGCGGGATTCCCTCGGCGTATTTGTCGGTGAGCAAATTGGCCATCGCGGCTTGAACGGCGATCGACGAGAAGTTTTCGCTGGCGATGAGCTTGATGTTCGATCGCTGATCGGCGAGCTCGGCCACGATGGCCCGAGCCGCCTGGGGCGAGACCCGATTCACGCAGTCGAGATTCGCCAGATAGGCGAGAAACCCGGGCGCGACCGCGGTGAGGTCGTGCCTGTTGAGATAAGACGCGAACAGCGACTGAGCCATGTGTTTTCCTGGAATCAGGATGCGATCGAGGCCGAGCAACCTCGGCGCTAGTCAGCGCCGACTCGGCCGTGATACCTTGGCTAACAAGGGCATTCTATCCGCCAATTCATGACGCGCCGAGGCATACAAGATGGCACTGGAGTTCGCGCCGGGGAAAACACGAGTTGGCTGGATCGGCACGGGGGTGATGGGCCAATCGATGTGCGGCCACTTGATCGCGGCCGGTTACCCGGCGGTCGTCTACAATCGTAGCCCCGAAAAGACGGCTCCCCTGGTCGAGAAAGGGGCTCTCCTGGCCGATTCGCCGGCCGATCTGGCCGGACGGTGCGACGTGGTTTTCACGATCGTGGGCTACCCGCGAGACGTCCGCGAGGTCATCCTGGGCGACCAGGGGGCGCTCCAGGCCGCGAAACCCGGCACGGTGCTCGTGGACATGACCACCAGCGAGCCCGCGCTTGCCGTCGAGATCGCCGACAAAGCCCGGTCCCGGGGCGTCCACGCCGTCGACGCGCCGGTCTCCGGTGGCGATGTGGGCGCGCGCGAGGCCCGGCTTTCGATCATGATCGGGGGTGATCAGGAGCCCGTGCGGGCACTCTGGCCGCTGTTTGAGAAGATGGGCAAGACGATCGTCCACCAAGGGTCGGCCGGGGCCGGTCAGCACGCCAAGATGACGAACCAGATCTTGATCGCGAGCACCATGATCGGGGTCTGCGAGGCGCTCTTGTACGCGACCAAGGCGGGGCTCGACCTAGAGACGGTGCTCAAGAGTGTCTCGAGCGGCGCGGCCGGATCATGGAGCCTCTCAAACCTGGCGCCCCGGATGATCGCGGGCAACTTCGAGCCTGGGTTTTTCGTCGAGCATTTCCTGAAAGACATGGGGGTCGCCCTGGCCGAGGCGCGGCGAATGAAGCTTGCCCTCCCCGGGCTCGCGCTCGCGGAGCAGCTCTACCGCGCTGTCGAGGCTCAAGGATTCGCCCGCAAGGGAACGCACTCTCTCTTGCTGGCGCTCGCGTCGCTCTCGGCGGTCGAGTGGAAGCCCTCGACGAAAGCATGATCCACCACCAGCCATCATTTTCGGTCGCCTGGCCTGCTCGCCCGCGGCAAGCCCTTGGCATCCCGCTTTCCCTCGCCTGACGCCGTCGAGTCGTCGCTCGCGGGATGGACAAAGTCGGAAAGAATCGCCCGCTCGGACTTGAGTCAAGTCGCCGACTTCGTTTAGAGTATCCGTTTCGCCTGGGCGAGATCCGTTGGCGAAGAACTCTTTGTGTGCAAGTGAACACGTAAGCCCTAGGGGAGAGCGCATGGCAAGTCGTCGCCGAGGCAAAGGACGTCGCAAGGTGGGTCGCAAGAAGCGTCGGATGCGGAGCCGCATTCGCCATCGCAAGAAATAAATGAGTCGGAGGGGCCTGGCCCCGAGCGATCGCGGGCCGGGTGCGATCCGGCCCGCGCAATGGCGACGATGTCTGGTGGAAAGCCTGGTGATTTGCCGCGGGCATGCGTGGGATCCTGGACCAGGTCGGTTGAAGGGGGGTCGCTGGGGGGGTGCCCGAATGGATCATCGACCGTCGGTTGATCTTCTCGAATCGAGCCATGCGTTCCCGGGGGTCTACCGGATCAAGGCCATTGGACTTAACGATGGTGGCTTTCTGGATCGGGTATTGATTGCCGCGGAACGACATGTGGCGGCTTCCTCGGACGTGGACCACGCCCTTCTGGAGACCAAGGCGGGTCGGCATGTGTCGGTGACACTGGACATCTCGGTGACGAGCGCGGAACAGGTTCGAGCGATTTACGCCGAGCTCGGCGAGGTCGAGGGACTGATGCTCTTGCTCTGATCGAGGCTGGATGGCTTCGGTGGTCGCGGGGGACGCCTTTCGGCCCCAATCCGTTTCGGTTTCGAGCCTATGAGTGAACGAGCGGAATCTCCTCTGTGGATTGAGCTCGCGGCCGCCGACGATCCGCGTGATGTCGTTCATCGCGCGGTCGCGTGCTTGGCCCAGGGGGGTGTCGTTGGCCTCTCGACCGAGACGGTCTATGGCCTGGCGGCGTGCGCGCTCTCGGTGCGTGGCGTGGCCCGGGTTCGGGCGATGCGCGGATCCGACCCATTGCGGCCGTTGACGTTGCTTTTGCGTGGTCCGGAGGAAATCACCGATTGGATCCCGGGCATCACGCGGTTGGGGCTGCGGATGGCCGCCCGGCTCTGGCCGGGGCCGGCCATTCTCGTGTTCTCGCGCGGGATCGAAGGGGGCCTGGCCGAGAGCCTACCGCCGGAGGCTCGGGCCTCGATCTCGCCCACCGGCGACCTTGCCGTGCGGAGTCCCTCGCAATCGATCGTGCGCGACGTGCTCAGGCTCTTGCCCGCTCCGCTAGTGATCACGATGGCCGCGACCGAAAAACATCCCGTGCCGGGGACCGCTGAATCGCTTCGTGATTTACGGGGACTCGACATGGTCGTCGACGCGGGACCCACCCGTTATCAAAAGCCGGCGTCGATCGTGCGGATCGACGGCGATCAGTATCGTCTCGAGCGCGAAGGGGTGGTCGAGGCCCCTGATCTGGCCCTCTGCGCCAGTACGATTATTGTCTTTGTTTGCACGGGCAACACCTGTCGCAGCCCCATGGCGGAGGCCCTTTGCAAGGCGATCCTGGCGCGGCGGCTAGCCTGCGGCGTCGATGAGCTCGAGGAACGGGGCTACGTGATCCGCTCGGCGGGGGTCGCCGCATCGAATGGCTCGCCAGCCGCCCCCCACGCCGTCGAGATCGTGCGCCGTCGCGGAGGCGCTCTCGACAGCCACCGGAGCCGGAGGATGCTGCCGGCCATGGCCTTGCAGGCCGATTTGATCTTCGCCATGACCGCCGAGCACCACCAGCTCCTGGTTGACCAGGTCCCAACCGCTCGGTCACGGGCCCACCTCCTTGATCCCGACGGCGGCGACCTGGACGACCCCTATGGCGGCGACCTCGAGACCTATGCCCAGACCGCACTGATGATCGAATCGATGCTCGAGCGTCGACTCGATCAGATCGGACTCTGAGACTCCATCATCGGGATTGACCCGCCGCGGTTTGGCGGGGAAACCCTTGGGTTCACGCATGAGGACCGGCGCGAAGGCCGCATGCCGACATCCACGACGCGGCCGACCAGGCCGCCGAGCGCTATGCTGCGCGCGTCGCCGGTGATCGGTGGCCACCAGTCGAGACGCCCGAAGACCGCCTCTCCGGCGGCG
>JAKBAP010000476.1 GCA_021808995.1 Planctomycetota bacterium
GCTCTCGTCGGACCGAGGTTCGAGATGGCGGCGGTTCAGGTCGCCCAGGAGTTCGAGCTTGGCCCGTTGGCGATCGAGGCTCACGCTTGGTGGTGCCTGCAGGTTGGCGATCGGCTCGGCCCCGCCACTGAGCCGGGTTCCCTGGTAGACCGCCGGCATGAAGCCGGTTCCCCAGTTTCGCGTTCCCCCCGCCACGCTCGCCTTGGGCGTGTCGAGCATCACGACAAAACCGGGAAGATTGGCGTTTTCGGTCCCCAGGCCATAGTTGACCCAGCTTCCCAGCGACGGGCGCCCGGCCAGCGTCGAGCCGGTGTTCATCTGGCAGACGCCGCCGACGTGATTGAGCCCATTGGACCAGCACGATTGAATCATGGCCACGTTATCAATCTGGCCGGCGAGATGAGGCAGCCAGTCGGAGACCCACATCCCGCTCTCGCCGTGCTGTTTCCAGCGCCTTTTCGAGGGCAAGAGCGGGGCGTGGAATTCGCCCATGGGGGTAATGACGGGCTTGACGCTGGGGGGGAGCGATTGACCGGCCCGCCTCTGGAGCTCGGGCTTGGGATCGAAGGTGTCGAGGTGGCTCGGGCCCCCTTCCATGAAGAGAAAGATCACGCTCCGAGCGGTCGCCGGCACGCGCCAGCCCGGGCTCGCCGCCGAGGGTGCCAGCGCGCCCGCCATGGCCTCCTCACGCGTGAAAAGATCCGCCAGCGCGAGCGCGCCAAATCCGGCCCCAGCCCGTGAGAGCCACTCCCTGCGCGAGACCGGCGTCGGATGGCGCGCGGGTCGGACAGCCTCGGATGAACGCGGGTCTTGTGATGGCATCGTGGGGTCCTGTGATCGAGGGACCTCGGCCAGGGAGATCAGTCGACGTAAACGAATTCGTTGGAGTTCAAAAGAACATGACAGAGATCGATCAGGGCCTGGCGATTGGCGGCCTGGCCTCCCGTCGGGACCGAGCCATCGCGCGGGTGAGCCAGGAATCGGAGGACGCGCTCTTGCTCGTCGGGTTCGGGATGTCGGCCAAGGATCAGACGGTAGGCCAGGGCCGCGACCTCGCGATTCGCGCTCGCGGCCTGCTCGATCCGCCGGGCGAGAACCCCGGCGCGCTGGAGCGACCACGAGCCGTTCAACAGCAACAGAGCCTGGGTTGGGGTGGTCGTGGAGTCGCGGCGAGCGGCCGTGACGTTGCCATTGGGGGCGTCGAAGGCATCCAGGAGCGGGTCCTGCGCGTTTCGCACGACCTGGGTATCGATCGAGCGACGGGGCTGGCTCGCGGGGACGCTCGGCCCTCCCATGCGATTCTCAAGCTCGCCGCAGGTGAAGAGCATCGCGTCGCGGATCTCCTCGGCGTCCAGCCGGGTGACGCCATGCTTCCAGAGCAGGCGGTTCTCGGGATCGATTCGCAGGGCAAGGGGGGTCTCGCTCTCGCCGCGGATCGATGCCTGACGATACGCGGCCGAGGTCACGATCAAGCGGTGCAGCGACTTCATCCGCCGCCCGTCCTTGAGAAACCGGCGAGCGAGCCAGTCGAGCAATTCGGGGTGGCTGGGGGTCTCGCCCAATCGGCCAAAATCACTCGCCGTCCCGACCAGGCCCCGGCCCAGGTGGTATTGCCACGCGCGATTCACGATCACCCGGGTCGTGAGTGGATTTTCAGGCTCGCAGAGCCATTTCGCAAGCGCCGGCCTGCGCCCGGTCGAGCCCTCCCGCGACGCAACCACACGGGCCGGGCCAGGATCGAGGATCGTCAAATACCCAGGCTCGACAACCTGCCGACCACGACCGCCAGGAATCACCGTGGGGGGCGAAACCGGACCCACGTCGGTCACCGTGAGGATCGGCTCGGGCTCGGCCGGCTTTAACCGCTGAAACCGCCCGAGAGTCGCCTCGAGCGCCTGCCGCCGAGCCTTGTCGGCCGGCTTGAGCGCCCCCTGGATATGATCAAATTCATACGCAATCTGACGATACGCGAGCGCCCCGACTTGCCGTTCGAGCGGCGACCGGGCCGAGTCGGTCCTGCCCAGTATCGCCTGAATCTCGGGTTGAAACTTCGCCATGGCCGTCGCGGCCGCACGGTCGCGGTAGGGCTTTTCGAGCCGGGCAATCTCGGCCAGAACCTCCCGAGCGGCCCGTTCCCAGGCCCCGCGCTTGATCTCGTAATCGCGCCAGGCTCGCCCCGCCAGGTCGCTCAGATCATCACGCGGCAACATGGGAGTGAAAAACGCCTGGAGCCGGTAGTAATCCTTTTGCAGGATCGGGTCGAACTTGTGGTCGTGGCAGCGCGCGCAGCCCACCGAGAGGCCCATGAACGCCTCGCCCGTGACGTCGGTGACGTCGTTGAGGATCTCGGCCCATTGGCCGCGCGCGTCTCGCTGATTGTATTCATAAGCGCCTAGCCGCGAATAACCCACGGCGACCCGGAGCTCGGGGTCGTCGGGGTCGAGCTCGTCACCGGCGATCTGTTCGGTCACGAAGCGGTCATAGGGTTTATCGATATTGAACGACCGGACGACGTAATCGCGGTACCGCCAGGCGTGGGGTCGATACGCGTCTTGGCGAAAGCCGTCGGATTCGGCGTACCGAACGAGGTCGAGCCAGTGTCTCCCCCAGCGCTCGCCGTAACGGGGCGAGGCCAGCAATCGATCGACCAGGCGATCATAGGCGTCGGGAGCCGGGTCAGCCAGGAACGCCTCGATTTCGTTCGCGGTCGGCGGCAGACCCGTCAGATCAAAGGCCAACCGACGGATCAGCGTCGCCCGGTCGGCTTCTGGAGCCGGGGTAAGTCCATGCTCATGGAGCCCCTTCAGAATAAAGGCGTCGATGGGATTCCTGGCCCACGCCGCCCCATCCGGAGTCAGAATCGGCGGCGGATCCGGATTCGCCATCGGTTTCAGCGACCACAAGGGGGGTTCGGCCCGTGAAGGGCTCGATTTCGCCGCGATGGCGTCCACCGTCGCATGCCCAGCCGATCGGGGCCAAGCCGCTCCGTGCGAGACCCACCGGCTTAGCTCGGCGATGCGTTCGTCCGGGAGCTTGCCGGTCGGGGGCATTTCAGGGCCGGCGTATTTGACCGCCTCGACCAGCAGGCTTTCGTCGGGCTTGCCGGGCACGAGGGCGGGACCCGATTCGCCCCCTTTCAGGATCGCCTCGAGCGAGTCCAGCCGCAGCCCCCCTTTTTGCTTGGTCGGGCCGTGGCAGGAATAGCATTTATCGGCCAGGAGCGGCCGGACGCTCTGCTCGAAAAAGCGAAGCTCGCGAGCGTCAGGCCGGGAAGACGCGGCTTCCTCGCCCGATTCCGCCCGCCCCGACAAGACAATCGCGACGACCACGATCACGCGGCCCGCGTGCCCTGACCAAGCCCGCGCATGCATGTGCATCGGCGGAGGTCCCCAGTTGCCGACGAGCCCACGCGCCACGCGATGGCCCCGTCGTTTCGTATCGGACGGCCCAAACGGAATGTTCAACTTGCTTATAATAAGCGGAGCCTCGGCGGACCGCAACGAAATAAGCCCTGAGAATGGTCGATGACAGGGGGATGGGTCGGGATTTACAATTGGCTCATCACGCAATCAAACCGGCAACGGAGCTTACCCATGTCCACGCTCCCCGAGCCGCCGCCAGTCGAGACTCTCGACTCCATCCCCGGCCCACTCTACCGGATGCCGCTGGAAAAATACGAGGAAATGGTCGCGGCTGGGGTGTTTAACAAGCACGATCGATTTCACCTGATCGCCGGCTTACTGGTGGACAAGATGACCAAGAACCCACCTCACTCGGCCGCTCGCGAGGCGGTTCGCCGGGCGATCGAGTCCCATTTGCCCCTGGCTTTTCACGTCCGGGGCGACCATCCCCTGTGGATTCCCAGCCAATCGAGCATGCCCGAGCCCGATCTGGTCGTCGCGAGGGGGACCTGGCGTGATTACGCCACTCGTCATCCCGAGCCAGCCGATGTCGCGCTCGTCGTCGAGGTCGCCGACTCGAGCCTCGCCCTCGATCGCAAGTTGGGCCAAATCCACTCCG
>JAKBAP010000477.1 GCA_021808995.1 Planctomycetota bacterium
GCTTTGAAATTGGCTGGAATCGCGACGTCGACCTGGCCCGAGGGCACACCGTCACCGAGGAAGGGGTCACGGTCGTGGCCAAGAGCGAGGATCTCGAGCGATTTCTCTGATCCCGGACTGGGAAGCCCCCCCCCAGGCATGGGGGAAGCGTGCCCAAATCAGATCCCCGATCGCGCACAAACCCCCGTGGGGAGCCTGTTTTCGCGTTTGGCATGGGTCGTGCGTAGGTGGATCGGAGGGCTGGCGAAAGCCGCGTCGGCCCTCGCCCGGTCGTGGAGCGATTGATCGGCTTTGGGACATCAGAGGAGGACACGCGATGAGATTCAAGCTGTTCGCGGTGGGATTCTCGCTCATGGCCTGCATGGCCATGCTGGGCGCGATGCAGCCGCCCGGCCCACGCGACGACGAACCCCCCTACGCCAAGAAAAAGAGGGACGACTTCCGGAAGAAGGACGAGGTCAAGAAAAAGAAGGACGAGGTCAAGAAGAAAAAGGGCGAGCCCGGTCCGGAGGGGGATTTGCTCAGGGCCTATGACCTCTTGCGTAGGCTCCGTTCCGAGAACCAGGCGTCGGGCCGGCCCGAGGCGCGGGTGCGTGACTGGACCGAGCGCGCGTCACGATTTTATCGTTCAGGGATCAAGGCGATCGACGGCGGTGATCGGCGGGCCGCGCACGAATACGGGGCGATGGCTCATGATCTGGCTCGGGCTGTCGACCACGCGCGGCACGCGATGTTGTTTGATCGGCCCGACGACGAGCTTCCGCCGCCTCCTGAAGGCGTGCGCGACAACAAGGAAGACGAAGTCGAGCGCGACCTCCGCGAAGCCTACGACCGTCTGCAAGAGAGGCGAGGACCGGGGCAGGGGGGCGAGGACGCGAAATTCTATCGCGACGCGGCCTCCGACCTTTATCGGGCGGCGCTCAAGGACGCCCAGGGAAAACGCATGGAGCGCGCGGCCGAGCTCGCCAAGGCCTCGGTCGCGATGACCCACGTCGTCGAGCACATGGGCCACCTCGCCGAGGCACCCCCCGAGCCTCGCGACGAGGTCAAGAAACGCCCCAGGTTCGATTTCCCCGAGCCCAAGAAAAAGGGCCGCGGCGGCGAGCTCCCACCTCCCGACATCGACTGATCGCCGGCCCCGCGACATCGTCAAATCCGAAAACAAGACCCGATGATCCCGGCAAGAACAACACGGCGGCGTCCTGTGCGCCGTCTCTTGCCGGGCCATCTCGGGTCGACGTTCCCCGTCCGTCCACGAGGGCGATTCGCGGGTTTGATCCTTCAACTGGAGCATGATTCCCATGGATCCACGCAATCGAATCGGACTTCATGGCGCGTATTTTCTAGGCATGGCGGGCATTGGCTTCACGTTGCCGTATCTGCCGCTTTATCTCAGCGAGCGGGGATTGTCGGATCGTGCGATCGGCATCATTTCGACGTTCGCCGCGCTTTCGGGGCTCGCTCAATTCCAGGTTGGCGAATGGTCCGATCGGCTTGGTCGGCGAAAGCCGTTTATTCTACTCGCGCTTTTATCGCTGGCGATCGCGACGATCGCGTTGCCGTGGGTTGAGAACGTCGTGTTACTCGCGATCGTGGTGGTTTTATTCGCGGAAAACGGGATCTGCCGGGCGATTGTCGAGACCCAGTCCGGGGCGGCCGCGGTTGGGCTGTCGAACCCCGATCAGGTTGCCGCGTCGCTGGGCAAGCTTCGGTTCTGGAAGCCGATTGGGATCATCGTGGTGGCCCTGGCCGGGGGTCGGCTGGCGGCGCGAATGGGGATCGACGTGATGCTCGTCCCGCTGGGCGTGGCGGGTGTGCTCTCCGTCCTGGCTGCCCTTCTGATTCACGAGCCGGCTCGAGTCCACCCACGGGCCGGCTCGCCGGACGAGTCCGACGGCCGACCAACGCCCAGCCTGGGGCGCGACCGGGCTCTCTGGTGGTTCATCGCGGCCATGGTGCTCTTTCACATGGCCAACGCGCCAGGGGGCGTTTATCTGGGATTATTCCTCACGCGCGAGCTCCATGCCAATCAACAGCGATTGGCCGACGCCTTCGTCGTCAGTATGATCATCTGGATGCTGGTGTCGCGACCAGCGGGCGCCCTGGCCGACCGGATCGGACGCCGACCGCTCTTGATCGCGTGCTGGACCGGCATGGCCTTGCGTCTGTTACTGGTGGCCGTCGCGGGAAGCGCGAACTGGATCGTCGCCATCCAGGCGCTTGATGGCTTCTCGAACGGACTCTTCGCGATCCTGGCCGCGGCCTGGATGACCGACCGCCTGGGGGGCGCGATCCACGCGGGGCGTGCTCAGGCCATCGTGGGAACCTCGCTCGTCCTGGGTTCCGCGATTGGTCCAGCGGCTTCCTCGATGTTGGTCGACCTCCTGGGTTATCGCGGGCTCTTCGCCCTCCTGGCCGCGGTCGGAGCGGTCGGCACGGGCCTAATCATCGCCTTCGTGCCCGAAACCTTGGCCCCGGACGAAACTTTATCAAACGATCGCTTTCATGAGCATAACGTGAATTTCATCACCCCCGCCGAGGCCGCCTCCGCCTGAATCCGACCGGCTTCCTTTTCCACGAATGAATCATGACGCCATGAGCACGATGACTTCATCCCCGATGGCCGTTCCGATGACCACGCTGATTTTCGCCGCGACGTATCTGTTCCTGGCCATCGGTCGGGTGCCTGGGCTACGGATCGACCGGGCTGGGATCGCGCTTGTCGGCGCGGCCGGGATCCTCGCGGCCCGGTCGCTCAATCTCGAACAGGCCGCCCACGCCGTCGACGTTCCGACCATCGTGCTGTTGCTGGGGATGATGATCGTCGTCGGATACATTCGAATCTCCGGGTTTTTCGTCGTGCTCTCCGACTGGATCGCCACCCGCCGGTTCACGCCTCGCGTCTTGCTCGGGGTCACGATCGCGGCGTCGGGTGTCCTTTCGGCGTTTCTCGTCAACGACGTCGTCTGCGTCGCGATGACTCCGCTGGTGCTGGCGATTTGCCGAAATCGCCGTTTGCATCCCACTCCCTATTTGATCGGACTGGCGACTTCGTCCAACATTGGCTCGACCGCGACGATCACGGGCAACCCGCAAAACATCATCATCGGAACCCTTTCGGGCATCCCTTACAGCGATTTCGCCGCCCGGCTGGCACCCATCGCCATCATGGGGTTGGTCATCGATTTCATCGTGCTGTCTCTGGTGTATTCTCGGTCGCTGGCGAGTGAGCCCGAGGTCGAATCGGCCGCCGTCGAGCCGGTGCCCCGGCGTCTGGTTCATCGTGGGCTCTTGATCAAGTGCCTCTGCGTGACGGCCGGCATGATCGCCCTCTTTTTCGCCGGCCAATCGATCGCGATCACCGCGCTTGCCGCCGCGGCGATCCTGATGCTCGATCGCGTGCGAATTGAAAAGATCTACAGCCTGGTCGACTGGCCCTTGCTCGTCATGTTCGTTGGGCTGTTCGTCGTGGTCCACGCCTTCGAGATCCATGTCATCCGGGGGTTCAACCTCCAGGAATGGACGGCCCTCAAGAGTTCACCGGTCCTTTTGCTGTCGGGGCTCTCGGTCGTGCTCTCGAACATTGTCTCCAACGTGCCGGCCGTGTTGCTTTTCAAGCCCCTCATCGAGGCCATACCCGACAAACGAACCGCCTGGCTGGCGCTCGCGATGTCGAGCACCCTGGCCGGCAACCTGACCATGCTGGGGTCGGTCGCCAATCTGATCGTCGTCGAGAGCGCCCGTCGCGACCGCGTCGACCTCGGTTTCGGTGAATTCCTCAAGATCGGCGTGCCACTCACGATCCTCACCACATTGGTTGGCATCGCCTGGCTGATGATGACCCATTATTGACCCTGGGGATCGGGAACCGGTCGCGATCAACCCTCCGCCGGCGGCTTGGGCGTCCAGGCGTCGATGGGCGCGACCTCCGGGACTCGCACCCTCTGAAGGTGCTCCTCGATCCCTTCCGCGCGACGGTAAAGGCGGTGAACGTTGTCCGCTTGTCCCTGGAG
>JAKBAP010000478.1 GCA_021808995.1 Planctomycetota bacterium
GCTCTTGGTCGTGCTGGGGGCCTTGGCCGCGGTTTCGCTCCAGCTTGGCAGCTCGCGGATCAGGCGGTCGCGGAGGTCTTGAGGGAGTTTCTTATCGAGATGGGGGGTGAGCCGATCGAGCCTGAGCGCTTCCTCGGCCTCGCTCACCGCGTCCGCGTACATCGAGACGCCCGCGCTCGCCTGGGCGAGCCGGGCGTGGAGCTCGGGGTTGGTGGGATAGAGCCGCGACGCGGTCCGAATCGCCTCGACCACGTTGGCCTGGAAGGGGAGTGCCTGCCGGGGTTCGAGCTTGGAACCCATCGTGGCCAACAGTTGCGCGGTCACCTCAGCGCGTTCTCGGTGGAGGGTCCACGACCGAGAATTGCGCGGAGGCGTGACACTTTTGAGAAGCGCGATCGGGATGGTCTTCCATCGCATATCGTCGACCTTGGCCCCGTGGCTTTTCCAGGCGGCCGCCTGGACGTAGGCGACCCCCAGCCAGGGGCGGCTATCGTAGGGGTACGCGGCGATGGCGGCTTCATACGCGGCGTTCGCGCGTTCCAGGCTCCCCTGGCGCATGGCGAGGTCGGCGGCCTCAAGGGCGCTTTGACAGCGCCAATAGGGGATCGCGACCCCCAGGAAGGTGCCCAGGATCGCCGACCACCCGCACGCGATCCCAAACGCGGGGAGGCGAGTGTTCCATTCGTGGATCCGAGAGGCTCGGCGATCGTCGGCCAGGTTCAGGCCCAAGGCCACGAGGGCCCAGAGCCCGAGCGCGACCGTGGGGATTCCGATCCCCCCGGCGGCGAGCAAGTTAACGACGATCGCCGCCACGCCGGCCCCCAGGGCCGCCGCGGGAAGGGTCGCCCCGCGCCAGAGTGACCGGCCCAGCAGGGCGGCCAGCAGCCAGCCACCGCCCAGGATCAGCCACCGCGCGAACAAATCGCCGTAAAACGGATTCAATCGCCCGAGCGCCACCACCACCACCCACCCCGCCGACGAAGAGGCCGCCAGCCAGAACGTCGACCCAGAGGCTTCCGGCGGAGCGATTGGCTTCACTTCCTGGGTCGTCTCGTCCGCATCCCAGCCCGAACGCGAGCCGAGCGGATTCCACAGACCCAGACCCAGAGTCGTCACGAGGGCCGCCAGGGCAAACAGTCCCGCGGTCGCCCAGACCTCGAGAAACAGGTTGTGGGGGTCCTGAATTTCCTCGCTCGACTCGGGGAGCTTATGGAGCAAATAGGGGCCGGCGAAATTCGCGGGGCCAACGCCAGACCAGAAATTGTCGGAATCCAGCACCCCGCGCGAGAGCGTCGCCCCCTCGGTGATCACCCCCCAGGCACCCCTCCAGAACTCCCAGCGATAGCGCATCGAGAGGGTGGACTGGGTCAGCACCTCGCGATCGAGCCGGCCCGTCGCATAACCGCCCGCCATGAGCCCGAGCACGACCATGAGCCCGCCAACCGAGCCCAGGATCAGGGTCCGAGCGGCGATTCGCCGTCTCGCCGTCAGCGCCAGGAGGACCATGCCAACGGCCAGACCGATCCATGCGCTTCGGCTCTTGGTAAGGATCAGGCAGGCACCGACGATCAAGAGCAAGGGAAGGGCCGCCAGCACACCTCCGACGCGCGAGGCCGACCCGCGGGGCTGGGCCAGTGATCGTACGCAGGCCCAGAGGGCGACGACCAGGGGGCCGACCAGGAATCCAGCCAGCGAGTTCGCCAGTCCGAAGGTCGAAAAGACGTCGCTGGAATAGAGCAAGCGGTTGCGAAACATGGCCTCGGCGGGCGTCCCGGGCTGGACCTGGACGGCCGCGAGCATGGGGCCGGGATCCTTGCGAAACTGGGCCTGAAGGGCCGGCAGCTCGACCGCGGCCTGATACAGCCCATAGGCGGCCACCGCGACCGCGGTCGCGAACAAGCAGCCGACGATCACCTGGGATTCGGCTCGGGATCGCGGCAGATTTCGCAGCAAGAAATAGCCAAGCCCAAGACCGACCCACTCCCAGGCCATGTTCAGGGCGGGTCCACGATCGACGGCGTGATTCGCGCTCGACGCGACCATGATCACGAGCAAGAAGAGCCCGAGATCGGTCCACGACCAGCGAACCCGAAATCGCCCCCCGACAAACCACGCGGCCAGCCCCAGCCCGGCCGTCACGATCAAGCAGAGCACCCAGACCAGTCCGTCGCCGGCCCCTGTCTTGGGATCAGGCTCGCTAGGCCAATACGCCCGGGCGGTCACGAGCGCCACCGTCGCGCCCAGGGCGAGCTTGCGCAGATGCTCGCCCCAGATTTCGGTCGCGGGGGGGTCGACAGCGAGCTCAGTCGGACCCTGTCCCATCCTCGGCCGCGGAGCGGGCCCCGACCGGTTCGCGCTGCGTCTCCCCATTTCCGATCCCCGAACGGCCCGCCGAGAGCTCAAGTATCGCCACAACCCCCAGCAGGCAGCCTGTCTGAGCCAGCACCACGAGCGCTCCCATGCCGTCGAGCCGATGCAACAGAAGAGCGCCCATCCCGCTGGCCAGGGTCACGAGAATGATCGTCCAAACCGCCTGGGTCGGCGTCAAGCCACGCGCCACCAGCCGGTGCGAAAAGTGCCGCCGGTCTCCCTGAAACGGACTCCGCCCTTCATGGAGCCGGATCAGGATCACCGAGGTCATGTCGTAAAGCGGCACCGCCATGACCAGCAGGGGGGAAATCACGCTATAGGGCGAGTAGGGCTCGCGAGTGAAGGTCCCCACGACGGTCAGCGAGCCCAGCAAGAATCCCAGGAAATTGCTCCCGGCGTCCCCCATGTAGAGCCGGGCCGGTGAGTGGTTGTGGACGAGGAACCCGAGCAAGGCCGCCGCCACCACCAGCAGCACCGCCGGCGAAAACAAGGCACCAACCGCGAACTGGGCGGAGCAAAACAACAGGGAGACCACCAACCCCACTCCGGCGGCGAGCCCGTCCATGTTATCGAGCATGTTAAAGGCATTCGTCAGGCCAACGATCCACGCCACCGTGACCGCCCCCCCCAGGATCGGGTGGGTGAACGGTCCAAACAGCGTGACCCGAACCCCCCCCATCACCACCACGAGCGCGCAGCCAAGCTGCATGGCGAGGCGAATCCGCCAGTTCAGATCGTAACGATCGTCGAGAAAGCCCATGACCATGATCGCGCTGGCCATGGCCAGGATCAGGATCAATTCGCCCGATTGGGCACGCGCCCCGGAGGCGTGGCGGGCCAGCGATTCCGGCATGAGCGGGAGTGCGAGAAACGCGAGGGATAGGATGCTCAAAATCGTGATCCAGAGCGCGAGCCCGCCCCCCAACGGGATCGGGGCCGCGTGCCCCTTATGCCCGCCTGGCCGGTCCAGGAGGCCGAGCCCAGGGGCGTATCGTCTGGCAAGCGCGCAGAGGGTCGTGCTCAAGGCAAAGGCCATGGTTGCCAGGATCGCGCCGGCGATGACGAAGGTCGAGTCGGGAAGGGTCATGGAATGATGGCGGGTCCTTCGTTTGATTTTGGGACTGGCGAGGGGTCTGGCGTGGGGTCGAGGAATGGCCGACCCCACCACCGGATCGTCACGCAGGCGACCAGGAGCACGAGCTCGAGCGCGACGACCGCCCCGGTCACGATCCATTCGATCGACCGATCGGGGGGCCAACGGTTACTTTCGCCCCCCATCACGACCAGCAGGATCAGGAACGGCCCACCGAACGACGCCAGCGAGAGCGTCCCCAGAAGGGTCAGGGCGAACGGCCATCCTCGCAAGCCGTTCATCCTGGCTTCGCGGCCGTCCGCGCCTGTCGTCGCTGGATGCAAAGCTTGGCGTTCGCGTCCTGTGCGTCCTTGATCATCTGGGTGATGGCCGCGCCAGCGCCTGTCGCGGTGATTTGCTGGGCGGCGGGCTGGTCGCGCCACTTGATCTCGATCGTGCCGTCCTTGAGCCCGCGCTCGCCGATCACGACCCGGAGCGGCACGCCGATCAGGTCGGCGTCGTTGAATTTGACCCCGGCCCGTTGGTCGCGGTCGTCGGTGAGGACGTC
>JAKBAP010000479.1 GCA_021808995.1 Planctomycetota bacterium
ACCCACTTCGCATCCCTGCTGGAACGGCTCCGCGACGCACAGCTCGAGGGGCGACTCGAATCCCAGGCCCAGGCACTCGAATGGATCGACGCCGAGTCCGCCACCACGACCGGACTCCGAAAACAGAGTGAGTTGCCGGAGGGTCTCAAGCGGTCTAGAATGAAACCACGACGGGACCAGAACGAGCCGCGAAACCACGATTTAACAGGTAATCCCGCCCCTGATGACTGAACCCGACGAGCATGTGGCGGTCCTGGTCAGCGGCGGGCTCGACAGCGCGGTCCTGTGCATCGACTTGCTACGCGATTTCCACCGCGTAACCCCGCTCTTCGTGCGGTCAGGCCTGCGCTGGGAATCCGTGGAGCTGGAGAGTTTGAGACGCTTCCTCGACGCCGTGAACTCGGCGGCCCTCGATCCCCTGGTCGTGCTCGACGAGCCCATCGCCGACGTCTACGGACCACACTGGAGCACGACCGGAAACAACGTCCCGGGCGCGGACACCGAGGACGCGGCCGTCTATCTGCCAGGCCGAAACCTGCTCCTGGCGGTCAAGGCCGCGATCTGGTGCCGGCTCAAGGGACTCCAGGCCCTCGCGCTGGGTTCCCTGGGCTCAAACCCCTTTCCCGACAGCACGCCCGCGTTTTTTCGCCAGCTCGAGGGCCTGCTCTCACTGGCACTCTCGGGATCGCCTCGGCTAATCCGTCCCTTCGCCTCGCTGCACAAGAGCGACGTGATCAAGCGCGGGCGAGAATTGCCCCTTAATTATACATTCTCATGCATCAACCCCATGGACGGACGCCATTGCGGGGCATGCAACAAATGCGCGGAGCGCAAGCAGGGCTTTCACGAGGCCGGCGTGGCCGACCTTACCCTGTACGCTTCCTAGCCCTGGCAAGGATCCAACGAATGTTTCGGGTCACGCGCGAGATCGAGTTTTGCTATGGCCACAGGCTACTCAATTACCAGGGCAAGTGCCGGCACCTCCACGGCCACAACGGCCGGGCCATCATCACCCTCGAGGGGGCCGAGCTCGATTCGCGCGGGATGCTGGTGGATTTCGCCGACATCAAGCAGCGCGTTCAGCGATGGATCGACGACAACCTGGATCACAATATGCTGCTCTGTCGTGAGGACCCCCTCCTGGGCGTCTTGCGAGAGCGGGGCGAGCGGGTCTTCGTCATGGATCAAAACCCGACCGCCGAAAACATCGCCCGGCTGATCTTCGATCACGCCAAGGATGCCGGCCTACCCGTCGTGGAGGTCGTGCTCTGGGAGACGGAGCACTGCTATTCCACTTACTCGGATCACTAGCGGGCCAAGATCGCGCGGCCGAGCCTAGTCGGCGTGGCCGTGGCCGTCGTCGACGGGCTTGCTCACTGGTACGAACGATTTGCGCTTGTAGGGGAAGGCCACGTCGTCGGCCCACCACTCATACTTTTTCTTGATGTTCTGACCCTTGAGAACGACAAGCGCGAATTGCGTCTCGTCCGGGAATTCCTTGGAGGGGGGCCCAGTGATTTCGTAGAGGGCGAGGGCGTAATAGTTGATATCCATCGATCGCCCCTCGTCAACGCCGACATCCTCGATCTGGACAAAGCGGATTTTTTGCTCGCTCGACTGCGCCAATCGGCTCCGCAACCGAAGGACGGGACCCATTTTTTGCTCGATCGACATTCGCTCTCGCGTCTTGGCCGAATCGTACTCCTGGACCATCTGGGCGGTCGTGCGGTCCTTACGCTGAACCGGATGAAGATTATACCAGAGAACGTCCCCCAAGCTGGGTGCCTTGATCACGTCGATGTACTTCGTGGCGAATTTGCTCGCCTCGCGCTTGAGGATAAAAGTCTGTACCGAGGTGACCGTGCCCGAAACGAGCCCAAAGACGAGGCCCATCGCAATCCCGGCGTTGGCGATGCCCGCCCCCGTCAGGGCGTCCGGCATCCGATTGATCGACCTTTTCGCCAGGATGCCCAGAACCAGGGCCAGCACCGATAGGATGTAAAAGGACGACCCGGCGAACGAAAACACGGAAAAGAACCCGCAGGCCAATCCCGCGACCGCGAGCTTGCTGATCGCCCTGTAGGTCGGGATCTCGTTCTCGATGGGTGATCCGCCGATCAGAGAGTCGGCGGTCACGCTGTGGGTCTGCTGCTCGGTCGCCACGGATGAAACCCTCTTGGACGGCTCGCTTGACGCCTGGCCTGAAAATGGGGCGAAGGAGAATCTTCCTCGCCGATGATAACTCTCCTTAAGGCTACTCGGGCGGTCTCGGCTTCGTCAAGAATCAGCGCGCGGCCAGCCCCGATCGGAGGGCCGGCGACTGGAGCCAGGAACTGGCCGCCATGCCCACCCAGAGCAGGCCGAGTGCCCACCCGGTCAGATTGGTCCACGACCAGTTCCATTCCTTCAGACCACACTTCCAGCCCGCGATCAACACGGCCATGACGACCAGGCCAAGAGTGTGGTCGCTGACCGGGGTGGCCCAATGAACGGAACGCCACTCGCCTCGGATGACGGCCTCAAGGTCGCACATCCAGACCAGGACGCCGACAGTCATCCAGACGAGCTCGCCGAGATCGCCGGCAAGCTCGCCGGAACCGATCAGGATCAGCGGCCCAACCAGGGCCAGGCACCCGGCCAGGGTCGACAGGCTAGCAAGCAGCCCGTGCGGGGGCCAATCGACCCGGCCGCCGGCAACCAGGCGTGACAGACCCCAGCCGATGGCCCCAAGCACCAGAAGGGCGTTCACGATTGGTCGAGAGGCGCTGCTTTTGCGGCTGGAAGCCATGCGAATCGTCCCGGCCAGAGGGACCAATGAGCGAAACCACCACCAAGGTGGGATCGTCCAGTGAGCGGTTTCGCGCTCAATCCAAACTGGCCGCCAGCGCATCATCGGAACGGGTGCATCGTCGCGACCTGTTCAATCCTCCGACCGGGGGTCTAGCGGGTCGACGCGGCGATCACATCCGCCGGACCCGTACTGGCGGATCGCGACGCGACTGGCGTCGTCGGCTCGGGCCCGCGCTCCGGCGTATTCAGCTCTTCCGGGGGGTTCAGGACGACCTGTTCACCTTCCGAGAGCCCTGATTTGATCTCGGCCATGTCCTGGGTCGTCTCGCCGAGGGTGATCTGTCGGCGCTCCAGACCCTCCTCACCCACCACGTAGCAGATGTCGTGGCCATCGTCGCTGGTGACGGCCTCGGTCGGAACCGCCAGCACGTTTTCGCGGCGAGGCATGGCGATTTCCACCGAGGCTGTCATCCCCGGGCGTAGGCCCTGGGGCGAATTCGTCAGCTTGACGATCCCCTCGAAATTTCGGACGTCCGTCCGCCAGTTCATCACGACGATCGGCGCGATCGAGGTCACATGCCCCTCGACGACCCGGTTCTGAAGCGCCTCGACCTGAACGTGAGCACCCATCTCAGGCCGGATGCGCTCCACGATCGATTCGTGAAGCAAGGCCACGACCTCCATGTTGTCAAGGTCCGGCAGGTAAAAAAGGGTCTGGTGCTGCCGGACCATCATCCCTGGCTCGATGAAAACCTGCCGGTCGGCGTTGTTCGCGTGAATCAAGAATCCATCATGCGGTGCCCGAATCGTACACCGGGCGACCTGGGTCTCTAGCAGCTTGAGCCGCTCATCATGACGTTGAAATCGGAGCTTTTGATATTCAAGGCTCACAAACGCCCCCTTGACCGCGCCGGCATACTGAAGCAGCAGCTTGGGGCAGGTGAAGCGATTGTAGAGATTCAAGGCCGATTCCTGACGCGCCAGGTCGAGCGAAAGCTGGGACTCGCGAAAGAGCTCCGACGTGACCACGCTGGCCGCCACATAGCCCTTGTCTTTCATCCTGCGAGCCCACGAAACCCGCTCGGCCGCCCGTTCATGCTCCGAACGCGCCAGCAAAATCTTGCCTTCCATGTCCTGGAGGGTCTCCTTCATGACCCCCCCCTTGAACTCCTCGATCGCCAATTGGGCGATCTCATAATTGAGCTCGGCCTGCCG